>JAGWTX010000007.1 GCA_028875955.1 Bacteroidota bacterium
AGCACGGTAAAGGGGAAATAAGTGCCTCTTCCCTGACTGATGACAGTTCCTTCAAAAAGACAAAGAGATGGATACAATAAAATGGATTGGGCTGAATTCAAATTGGGAGAGGGTGAAACGGGTAGGGTATAAGGCATGTCGTGCCGGTAATTGGCAACCGGGATGATCGTAACCGGACAAATGACATGGTTGGTGAGCCAGCCTTCCCCGTTAACCATTTGTGCAAATTCACCCACGGTTAAACCATGTGCAATGGGAATCGGAAACATGCCGATGCCGGATTTCAATGACATATCCAAAACCGGTCCATCGATCAGGTACCCATTCGGGTTGGGTCTGTCGAGAATGAGCAGGGGTTTCTTGTTTTCATAACAGGCTTCCATTAAACGGGCCAGTGCGTTGATATTGGTATAGAACCGGCATCCTACATCCTGCAGGTCGTAAACCAGGATATCTACATCCGCCAGATCCTCTTTACTGGGTTTGGATTTACCGCCATATAAGGAAATTACCGGAATGCCGGTAGCAGGATCCGTTTCGTCACCCACTTTTGCCCCCGCACTGGCATTACCCCGGAAACCATGTTCCGGACCGAATACTTTGACGATCTGGATCCCTAGTTTTTGCAGACTATCTACAAGATGCGTTTTACCTATTACGGAAGTCGGATTGGAAAGAATGGCCACCCGTTTCCCTTTGAGCAGGGGAAGGTATTTTTCAGTTTGATCCGCCCCGGTAAGTATCCGGTTTTCTTTTATCCGTGAAACAGGATAGGTATGGCAAGCTGTAAAAAAAAGGAAACAGGCAAAAAGTTGGGAAACGGATAGGATTGATTTCATGAAGATGGTTAAAAATTAAAAGTACAATTATAATAGGATCCGGAAATGGCAACATGGTTTACAGCCGATTATTTGGTTTAGGAAATGCAGGGGTCATTTTAATATATTTGAATATGCAAATCACGGTACAGCATTTGGTAAACCATTTTCAATTGATGCCTCATCCGGAAGGTGGCTATTATAAGGAAACCTACCGGTCAAGTGGGTTTATCCATGAAAATGCCCTGCCGGATCCTTTTGTGGGAAAAAGGCATTTTTCCACCGCAATCTATTTTTTACTGGAGCGTGGAAATTTCTCGGCATTTCACCGGATCCGGAGCGATGAACTCTGGCATTTTTATACCGGTGACCCGCTGATCATTCATGTATTAAATCCGGATGGCAGTTATACAAAGATCCAATTGGGTAATAGGGACAATGACCCCTGTTTTCAGGCAATGGTTCCTGCAGGGGCCTGGTTTGCATCAGAAACCGCCCCTGGCGGCCAATTTTCCTTTGTGGGCTGTACGGTTTCTCCGGGTTTTGATTTCGCCGATTTTGAACTGGCTGAGTCCGCTTCGCTGATGGCCGATTTCCCGGATCATGCTGAACTGATTGGCAGGTTATGCCGTTAAATGGCAAATTCGTGTCTTTTGCATGACATTTACTTTACTAAGAACCGTTAGTTTTGCTGCGCAAAAAATGATGCTAAATTCTACAATGTTTCCTGATTATGCAGATACAGATATTAAAATCAAAAGTTCATAGGGCTACGATAACGGAAGCCAATTTGAATTATGTGGGAAGCCTGACCCTGGATGAAGACCTGATGGATGCGGCTCAGATGGTTGAGCACGAAAAGATTCAGGTAGTCAATGTGAATAATGGGGAAAGAATCGAAACCTATCTTATCAAGGGAAAACGGGGTTCCGGGGTTTGTTGTTTAAATGGACCCGCAGCAAGAAAAGGGGCGGAGGGTGACATAGTCATTATCATTTCCTATGGTCTGGTGGACCTGGACGAAGCCAGGAACTGGCAACCGGTTGTGGTATTCCCTAAGGAGGGTAACCGGTTATAACTGGTCAGACCAGCCATAAATCTATCATCGTTTAGTTTTTTGGGGTGCCACACGCCATAACAATTGGATGGACGACAAGTATCCTTTTTTGTAAAAAAACATAGTATCCTGCGTGTCACATGTGCGGAAATGTATATATCAAATAGTCTATTGATAAATGCATATTGTATAAGCAGATATCGTATTTTGCCTTTCTGTTTACTTAGGCAATCACTTATCTGCGGATCTGAAATATGAGAAAATTAGCTGGGTTTGGTTGTTTGTATATTCTTTGTTTTTTTGGGAAAGCATCTGCACAACAGGAAAGGCTGGATAGTTTATTAAGGGTTGAAAAATCATATCTGAAACAGGATTCCAGTCGGGTTATTTTGCTGATAGAATTGATGAAGGAATGCCGTAAACTCAAACGGACAAAGGAAAGGTTTGTTTATGCCAATGAAGCTGTTTCTTTAGGTGAAAAAATTCATTGTCTTTCTCCACTTCCACCCATTTACAATAATCTGGGTCTGTATTATGAAGGCCGTTCTGAATTTGAAAAATCCATTTTCAATTATGAAAGAGCCATTTCCATAAGTGAACAAAAGAATGATCTGGCGCATGCAGCGGATTATACCCTGAATTATGGAACGGTGTATCATACGCTGGGAGATTATCCCCGTGCCTTAACACTTTATCAAAAAGCAGCCAACTATTATATCGCTACCGGTCAGGAAGAAGATGCGGCCAACTGTTTTATCAATATGGGAGGCATTTACAGTGAGTTCCCCGATCAGAATGAAAAAGCCATGACGTTCGTGCGGAAGTCATTGTTTATTTTTCAAAAAATGGGTAAGGAAGGCAAACGCGGGGTTGCTGAAGCCTGTATGTCAATTGCGGGTATCTATCGTAAAGCAACTGAGCCGGAGTTGAGAAAAATGGGCATACCTCCCGAATACAAATTTGATAGTTCCCGGAAATATCTGACATTGGCCAGTACGATTGCAAGCGAAACCGAAGACGAAGAACTGCAAGCGGAAGTCAGTACAGCAACAGGTCTTCTGGAAGAAACATTAGCCAATTATAACCTTGCTATAAAAGATTTTCAATATGCGATTTCTGTTTATGAGAAGTTAGATAGAAAATCCTACGCCAATAATTGTCTGATCAATCTTGGAAGAGTATATAAAAAACAATCTGATCTTACTAACGGACTGATTGTTCTGAAAAAAGCGCTTGCCAGTGCCAGACAAATGAATATCATAGATCAGCAAAAGGAAGCCTTATTCAATATTAGTCAAATTTATGAAAATCAACATGCGTTCGACAGCGCTTATTTTTTTTATAAGGCCTATATTGTCATGCAGGACAGTATCTACAATAACGATAACCAAAAACTGATCTTACGGAAACAGCTTCAATTTGAGTTTAACAATAAAGAAAGGGTTTATCAATTAAACCAGCAGATTTCGGAAAACAAGTTAAAGGAACAGGAAGATCTGGCTATCAGGCAAAGACAGGAGTTGGATATCCGGAATAAACAATTGGAATTGTCTGAAAGGGAGCAGGAGATTCAAAAACTGAATTATCTGAAAAAGCAGGCAGCATTGATTTCAGAACAGAAATTGAAGACTTTTCTTTTAAATCAGAAAGACCTGGAAAAAAAATTGGCCACCAGCATGCTGGATAAAAAGATTGATCAGCAGAAATCCGAAATCCATGCCAATACGGTTGTAAACAGGTTTCTCGTTTTGACACTTTTGCTATTTTCTTTGGCGGGTATTTATATATTCCGGACAAAACAAAAAACGGCAAAACTGAACGCAATTGTATTGGCGCAGAAAACATCCCTGGAGGAATTGGGAAAAGTAAAAGACAAGATTTTTAGTATCGTAAGTCATGATATGCGCGCACCGGTAAATAACCTGCTTGCATTCAATGAATTGCTGAATGAGGGGGGGATTAGCCAGGAAAAACTTTCGAATTATCTGGAAAAGATAAAGGGAACACTGGATCACACTTCAACAATGATGGAAAACCTGTTAAACTGGTCAGCCAGTCAGATGCAGGGTTTCAATCCTGTTATTGAAAAAGTATCTTTGAATCAGACAGTAGCAAATATAGCAAGGGAAATAGAGCCTGCCTTGCGAAAGAAAAAAATTAGTTTGGAAAATACAATCCCCCATGAGGTATTCGTAAATGCGGATAAAAACATGTTGGAATTGGTAGTCCGTAATATTGTAAGTAACGCGATTAAGTTTTCTGAACATCATGGAAAGATCGAAATGTCAACTTCCCTTGATGAAGATAAAAAAGTTATTTTATCTGTAAAAGACAGTGGCATTGGCTTGAACAGTGATCAGGTAAAGAACATCAATTCGGATTCAGTTAAAGCGCTGGAGAGCAGTTACGGAACGGATAGGGAGAAAGGAACCGGTCTTGGACTGATGCTTTGTAAGCATTTTATACAATTAATGAAAGGACATCTTTCAGTGGAAAGCCATTTGGGAAGAGGAAGCCTCTTCAAGATAACGCTTCTCCAGGCCTGACTTACATAATCGCATTATTCTACAAAACGGGTTAAAGATTTTTTATTGATCAGGTTTTCCTGGATGGATGGTTTATAGGAAGGACTTAGCGGGATAGTTTGTTTGTTACACAAGATGATATCGTTTAAGGTTATGCAATTTATATGCAACATATTTACTATATATTGTTTATGTACCCGGATAAAAATGCTTTCCGGTAATTGTTTATCCAGGTTTTTCAACCCAACCAGGATAAAGTGCGTTTTATTTTGGATAGTAGTAATCTTTGAAAAATCGCCCATACTCTCAATGAAAAGGATATCTGCCATATTCAATTTGATATGGATATTTTTTTCCTTGATAAAAATATATTCCTGCGCATCGATTGTTCTGACAACCTCATTGATTGAATTGTCTGCAATGGGTTTGACAGATTGATTAAACGCAAGGGTGTTTTTGGAGTTGATATATTCGATGGCTTTATGGGTAGCTTTTATCAAACGGTCCAGTTTTACCGGTTTTACTATATAATCTATTACATCCAGGTTGAAACTTTCTGCTGCATGTTCCGGATGGGAGGAGATAAAGATGAAAACGGGAGGATATTTCAGTGTTTTTAACAGTTCAATTCCCGATAAGTCGGGCATATCGATATCTGAATAAACGATGTCAACCGAATGGGTTTTCAGGTATTGTATGGCTTCCAGTCCATCTGATAATTCCTTTACAAGACTTATCGTATCTATCTTCTTCAATTGCATTGCCAAAAAGTCTCTTTCCAGCAGGTTGTCCTCAATTACCAGGCAACGATATTTCATACGTAATATTCTCTATGTGTTTGATAAGTAATTTGTTAGAAACCCTTTTTTTAAAAGAATTCTAGACCTCAAACTACAAATATTTTTTTTATATCTACAAATTTTAAGGCATTCGTCTACAAAAAAATCGGTTTCTTCAAATAAGTTTCCCGGTATGGGTATCGACCCCTTATCTTAACATTTAAATAAGAATTGAAGAAAGTTTCTTGTTGGAAATCTCAACCAAAATTAACGCAAGATGAAAAGAGGGCTACTCGATCATTTTTGGATTTCGATTGGCAGTTTCAGTTGTGCATGCTTTACAGCAGGTGGTCGGTTTCGCTTTATTACAGGCCATATTTCTAGAGAAATCCTTCCTTTTTTCACCCCTTTTGGCCTACTTGGCACAATCATTAATAGACACCTGGTAGTTTACGGTTCATCAAATCCCATGTTTTTTAAAGTTGTGGATGAGCTTGATTGAGCCCTGTCATTATATTATTCACAAATTCAAATTCTTGGATACGTTAAAAAAAAAATCAAATCGCCTTAACTACTAACTCAATTTAAACATTAAAAAATGCCTCAATTTTACTCACTGCTTAATCAAGTTCTTCCCGGTCTTTCAGGGAAAACCCGGAAAATGCTGGGATTATTATCCGTAATGATGACTCTTGGTGTTACACAGCTTTTAGCCCACGTAACTGAAATCAGGGTTAATCAAAACCAGGATGGAACGCTTACCTGGTACCTGCAAACCTACCACTATGCAAACGAATGTGGTCATGCCAATGCAGGTCTGAGCATAAATGGTGTTCAATACAATATTTCCGCCGAATATAACGGAAGTATAGTCGGATTAAGTTCAACGGTTGTTGCTGCTTACCAGCCGGATACTTATGGGGGCGGCAGACATAGCTATGCTATTGTCAACACGCCTTATATTCCGGGTACATTAAATGTAGCACCCTATTCAAATAATGTCTGTTGGGCATTCCTGGTGGGGGGTAATAGTAGTTTCAATCCTCCTCCTCCTCCCGTATGTACCACCCCAACGATTGTCGGTATTTCAACAATCGTTTCATTGGCAGGAAGTGATAACGGAACTTCTTGTGACCCGACTGATGATCATACGACGGCAGTTGTAAAAGTGAGTCATTTGGCATGTGCAAGTATTACAGGAGACAAGCAGTTTAGTATAGTGTATGATCCTTCAGGGGCGAATGTGGTTTATGGACCCTACAATTATGCAACCGGTACAGAAACGGATGTAACGATCAATATTCCCTATGGTGCTACCAGTGCCACTCAGGTAAAAGCGTATGATGGATTTCCTTCCAGTGCCCAAGGGGGATTGACCATTCCCGGTGGGCAATATTTGGGACAAAGAGAAACCGTTCCCCCTACAGTAACGGTTCCGGCAAACGCATCCATCGTTAATACACCCGGTCAATGCGGTGGAGTATATACCTATTCCGTTACCGCTTCAGATAATTGTTCCGTAAGCAGTCTGGTTCAAACTGCTGGTTTGCCCAGCGGTTCCGTTTTCCCTGTCGGTACAACGGTTAATACCTTCCTGGCAACTGACCCTTCAGGAAATACAACAAGTGCAAGTTTTTCAGTTACCGTAACCGATAACCAGGCACCTGTATTTACACCAGTATTTACCATTCCGGTTTCAACAGGTTCTGCAACCATAACCATTCCTAATTTGCAGACACCGGTAAGCTCCTGGAGCCCGGTTACGTATAATTTTTCAGATCCTCTTCCTGCAGGTGCTGTTGTTACGGGCATCGATCTGACCTATTCAGGTGTTGATCAGGGCTGGGGATATACTGGCGATTATAACAGCCTGTATGTTTCCGGCACCCACATAGGGGGCAATCAATACTTTCATTATCCGCAAAACTTCACCCTGAATTATACTGGCGCCATACCAGGATATGTATATGGTGGAACAAATACATTCCAGATGTATTTTACAGGATATCCCGGATGGCAGGGCTTCCTGAACAACGGAAAAATGACCATTCATTATACCATTATGGCTCCTACAGCCAATCCTCCTGCTACCGTGGTGAATAATGATCCAGGAATTTGCGGTGCGGTTGTGTCTTTAAATACGCCACCTGTAACGGATAATTGCGGAATATTATCCTTGACAAATGATGCGCCTGCAGTATTCCCGGTTGGAACTACCACTGTAACCTGGACAGCAACTGACATTCATCAGAATACCAGTACACTGACACAAGCGGTTACTGTGAAAGACATCGAAAAACCAACCCTCACAGCTCCTGCAAACATATCAGTGAACAATGATGCAGGAAAGTGTGGTGCAACTATCAATATCGGCACACCGGCTACCCACGACAACTGTGCGGTAGCAACTGTAACCAATGACCATGCATCCACCACTTATCCAGTAGGTACCACCACGGTAACCTGGACAGTAACGGATATCCATGGCAACAGCAGTACTGCCACCCAAACGATCACGGTAACCGATAATGAAAAACCTAAAGTGCAGGCTCCTGCAGACTGGAGTGTGGTGAACGATCCGGGTGTTTGTGGTGCTAACATCAGCAATACCGGAAATCTGTCCGTATCAGACAATTGCGGAATTGCCAGTATCACCAATGACCATCCTTCCACCTACTATCCGGTAGGTACAACTATCGTTACCTGGACGGTTACGGATATTCATGGTAATGTGACCGATACGGCTAAACAAGCGGTCACTGTAATAGATAATGAAAAACCAACCATCACAGCTCCGGCAGACCTAACCGTGAACAATGATGCAGGTCAGTGTGGTGCAACTATTAATATCGGTACACCCGCAACTGCTGACAACTGTGGAGTAGCATCAGTATCCAATGACCATGCTTCAGCAACCTATCCGGTTGGTACAACAGTAGTAACCTGGACTGTGATAGATATCCATGGTTATATGAGTACTGCTAAACAGACCATTATTGTAAATGATAATGAAAAACCAACCATCACAGCTCCTTCGAACATCAGTGTAAATAATGATGCGGGTGTATGTGAAGCAACGGTTCAAATTGGTACACCGGTTACTGCTGACAACTGTGCGGTAGCAACGATAACCAATGACCATGCATCTACCACTTATCCAGTGGGAACCACTACGGTAACCTGGACAGTAACGGATATTCATGGTAACAGTAATACAACTACCCAAACGATCACAGTTACCGATAATGAAAAACCAGTGATCACCGTACCGGCTGATCAGGTATTCTGTGCCAATGCAGACGGAAGCAGTAACTATACCATTCCGGTATCATCTGCAACCGACAACTGTGGTGTGGCCACTGTAAGCTATGCCGTAAGCGGCGCCACTACCCGCACAGGTAGCGGATACGATGCCAGCGGCAGCTTTAACATCGGTACTTCCACCATTACCTGGACGGTGACCGATATCCATGGCAATGTGAGCGTCAGCAGCAGCAGTGTGGTGGTGAACCCATTACCGGTAGCCAGCTTTGTGAGCACGGATGCAGACCAGTTCTGTAACCAGGTTACACTGACAGGTTCTTCTACGATTAACCCGGCAGGCTATAGCTGGAGCAGCACCAACGCACCAGGTAGCTTCAGTACGAGTCCTCAGTTAAGCCTGGGTCAGACCAACGGGGATGGTAATTACTACCTGTATGTACAGGCAACGAATACGGGTTGTGTAAGTGCATCCTCAGTGGTATACAATTACCAGAAACAGAACCTGGTGAGCAGCTATACGATCCTGGCTTATGATGAAGTGAAACTGGGAATGAACAATACGGTAGCCAGTGGCAGTGTGGGAGTGATGGCACAGAAGGGAGAAGCCGAGTTCAAGAGCAATACCACGGTAAGCAGCCCCGGCTCTTTTGTAAAAGCGAAGAAGATAGATATCGATGGCAAGGGCGTTGTGATCAGCACACCGATCTACGCAGCAGCTACCGGCATCACATTACCAACGATGTACTACAATACAGCCAGCACCCAGCGCTTATCCAATATGAGCGTAAGGGAGAATACCACCAGTACCTTAAGCGGCAACTATGGCAACCTGACCCTGAAGAAGGGCTCGGTAACGACCCTGACAGGAACGGTGTTTGGCAGTATCAAGGTAGAGCAGGGAGCCCAGGTGACCTTCACGGCACCGGTAGTGAGTATCGATAAGCTGGATGTGAGCAAGGGCCCAAGAAACGGATACAGCTATGTACGCTTTAGCCAGGATACGAAAGTATTGGTGAGCAAGAGCGTGAGCATCGGCAGCCAGGTGTATGTGAACCCGGATAATTACAAAGTCACTTTCTATGTAGGCTCACAGAAAGTAGAGAAAGGCAAGGGCAAGGGAGAAGATCATGACAGGGATGAGGAGCACAGGAATGACGATGGATCCTTCAGTGTACATGGTGGAGATACAAAAGTGACGGCGAACATCTATATGCCGGATGGCAAACTGAAGGTAACGGGTGGTTATGCTTATGGCGACTATGGCAAAGGCAAGGGCGACTGCGACAAGGATGATGATGATGAGAAGGATTATGGCAAGGGCAGCAGCTATGTGTACATGACAGGTCTGTTTATATCAGAAGAAGTAGAGGGTAATGGCAAGAATGTGATCTGGAACAGCTTTAGCTGTGGTGCGGCACCGGTGGCGGTTACCAGTGTCACCAAAGCGGTAACGCAGACGGTGAGCAAGGAAACAGCCGTAGAGAGCCTTACAAATGAAGAGTTGAAAGTAACAGTGATGCCAAATCCAAGTACTACCTACTTCACGCTGAAACTGGAGAGCAAATACAGTACACCGGTGAACATGCGTGTGATGGATGCAAGCGGCAGGGTAGTGGATGCGAAATCAAAGATCGGCTCGAACAGCACGATACAGATCGGACATAACTACATCAGTGGTACTTACTTTGCAGAAATGATACAAGGTAACAAACGTAAAGTGGTGCAACTGATCAAAGGCAGGGGATAGATCGGGGGATTGATTCTTTTGTTTTGAACAGTACATCCTTAGGTCCGGCAAATTTTGCCGGACCTTTTTTTATAAAAGAAAGTACCTGTTAGCTGGATGTATTAAGGAATAGCCATGCCAGCCTGGTGATGTGATACAGATAATAAGGAATAGATAATTGCCGGAATTATTAATGCTTCACAGCATAAAAATGGATCAGCAGGAAGCCGGTTACACACAATAGGAGAATGGTGAGGATCGCAATGATCAGCCAGTTCTGGTCTTTTAATTTACGTTGGTATTTGCGGATTCTTCTTTTAGCGGTTTGTTTTTGTAGTTGCCGGTTGAGCTGTTCCACCTGTTTTTTTACCAGATCGGGATTATGATAACCCTGTAACCCCTCCACTGCTTCCGAAAGAAAGGTGGAATCTGCCATCTGGTTTTCTATTGAAAACCTTTCTTCGGCTGAGGCATTACCCTGCAGATAGCGAAGCAGTTCCTCTGCATGCAACTCATCATCCTGCTGTAATATGTCCTTTAAATTTGTCATTCAGGGTGATTCATTTTCTTTTCCAGTAGCAGTTTCAGGTTTCTTTTTCCATTTTGAATATAGCTTTTAACCTGCAACAGGCTAAAGCCGGTCTCCTCCGTGATGGCCTGGTAACTCTTCTTTTTAAGATAGAATAAAGTTACACAGGTTTTTTGCTCAGGATTTAATTCTTCCAGCGAAGTTTCCAACAGGGTAAGGGTGATTTCCTTTTCAGCCAGTTCGGGTTGAACCGGGTCCGGGGCGGCTATCTGAACCGAATCATCAACTGAAACCAGTCGGTTCTTATCCCTTAGTTGCATCAGGCAATGATTCCTAGCAACCATATATAACCAACTTTTAAAATAAGTAACCTTGTATTTCCCCAGTTCCGTAATGGCTTTCAGAAAGATCTGCTGAACGGCATCCTTGGCAGCTTCCTCGTTTTTCAGGTACTTCATACAAACACCCAGTAACAACAGCGTGTATCTTTGTAAAACCAATCCCAACCATTGTGTTTGGTTGTCCTGATAGAATTTCTCTAGCAGCTCTGTATCACTAATATGGTCATAGTTGTTTTTTGACACAGCCTGAAAATAGTGCATTTTCTGTAAGATGCAGGGTTCTCAAAATTCCATATCTTGACCAAAATTCTGCATATGGATTTTGTTTATTGTAAAGTACCCGCAGCACCCCTCCGTAAAGAGGCTGCACACCGTTCAGAAATGGTGAGCCAGTTATTGTTTGGCGAAACAGCAGAGATCCTGGCCCAAAGCGGTTTATTTACACAACTCAGATGCCGGTACGATGGTTACGAAGGCTGGTGTCAGACCAGTCAGCTTTGTAAGATAGGAGCTGCGGAAGTGGAAAACCAGCTGCCATTGCTGAGTGGGGACTGGGACAGTCTGATCGAATACCAGCAACATCCCATGCACATACCAATGGGTGCTTCCCTGGGTTTATGGTTGGGTGACAAGAAATATTCAGCCCCTGAATCTGTAAAGATGACGGGTACGGTCTGTGACCCTGCAACCACTGTTTTTTCTCCTGAAGCGATCAGGGAAAGGGCTTTTCAATACCTGAATACCCCTTATTTATGGGGCGGCAGATCGGTATATGGAATTGATTGCAGTGGCTTTGCCCAACAAGTTTATCGGTTTTTTCACAGGCCCCTGCCACGGGATGCCTGGCAACAGGCAGGTATCGGGGAAGTGGTTGGCTTCCTGCAGGAATCGGTTTGTGGAGATCTGGCTTTTTTTGATAATGAAGAAGGGAAAATTACCCATGTTGGAATCCTGCTGGGTACTGATACACTGATTCATTCCTCAGGACAGGTAAGGGTAGACAGGATAGATACCCAGGGAATCCTGAATGCGGAAACCGGTGAAAGAACACACCGGTTAAGGATCATAAAACGGTATGTGAACTAAAACAACCCGGAAAAATGTTGTTCAGGTTACCAAATCAGATCAAATCCATCCCTTTGGCAAAATAAGTGGCGGTGCCGGGTAATGCCAACCAGAAAAACTGGCGATAAAATACCATAAGTGTCACCAGGATGGCTAACCATACAATAAATAAAACCCAATATTTGGTTCTGGATTGTCCTACTTCCATGACATTATTTTTTGCAAAGATAGGGGGGAGAATGCATTCAGCCCAATCAATGACCGGTTTGTTGAATATTTGTAGTATTGATCGTGGCTTCCTTGGTTTCCTTAGGGCTGCTCTTGTCAAAAAACATCATTTTTATCGCCAGGATCATCAGGATCCCGGCAAAGATCTTCTTCATCTTTTCATCACTGAGCGAAAGGGCCAGTTTGCTGCCCAGAAAGCCGCCGATCACAAAAGCCAGGGAAACGATGACCACATAATTCATGTTCAGGTAACCCTGTTTGTAATAATTGATCACGGCAAGGATTCCTATCGGAAGCAATAAGATCCCCAAAGAGGTTCCCTGTGCCTCTTTCTGCGAAAATCCCAGCAATAAGACCAGGGCGGGAACAATGATGATGCCGCCACCGATTCCGATCAGTCCACTCAAAAAACCAGCTACCAGCCCTACCAGTAACAGTAAAATCAGAATTGTAAAACTCATTTTTCTTTTTTTTGCCTTCACGCTAAAAATAAATTTATTTCAAAAAGGTTTCCTTGTAAAAGCGGATGGATTCTTCGATGATCAGCAGGGCCTGGGCCTTGTCACCAAAATCTTCCACCACAACGGTTTTGTTTTCCAGCTTCTTGTATTCCTCAAAAAAATGTCTTAGTTCGTCAAAAAAATGTTTGGGCAGTTCTTCGATATTATTATAATGGTTTACCCCCGGATCCTTGGCAGCCACGGCAATGATCTTGTCATCCGGATCGCCACCGTCAATCATCTGCATGACGCCTACCACTTTGGCCTCCATGATCGTAAGAGGTTGAACGGGAAGGGAAGTGATCACTAAAATATCCAATGGATCCTTATCCCCGCCATAACTCTGTGGAATAAATCCGTAATTGATCGGATAATAGAATGAGGAAAAGATGACCCGGTCAAGTCTGAGCAAACCGCTGGGTTTATCTATTTCATATTTGCACCTGGATCCCTGAGGTATTTCAATGATCGCATTGACAATTCTGGGAGACTGTTCACCATAAGGTACCCCATGCCAGGGATGTAATACATTTTGTGGGATCATATTAATGGATTAATATATGTAAATGGATGTCCGAAAACTGTTGGGCTGACAAAAACTGGCATACCGGTTCAGGAGATTTATTTTATACAAAAGTATACTGTTTTGGCATCCGAATTATTTTGTAATCCGGTAACCCAGGGTAACGGCAGCCAGACCCAATACCAATGAGCCAACTGTATACAATAGAAAAGCGCCATATCTGGCATGATAGATCAGTTGCAGGTTTTCCCAGGTGAATGCAGAAAACGTAGTAAAACCGCCGCAGAACCCGGTGGCCAGCAATAAACGCCAGTTTGCGAAATCAGGCTCCCTGGCAGCCAATCCCATCACCAATCCTATCAGCAGCGATCCCACGATGTTAACCGCAAAAGTGGCATAGGGCAGACTGTCATGTTTGATAAAATGGGCAACCAGGTAGCGCAGCATGGAACCGGCCATTCCACCCATACCTACCAGTAAGATGTTTTTTACTAAAACAGACATTTGTCAGGGTTTTTGGGATGCATCCACCAGCCAGGTTTGATTCCTTTTTACAATCACCAGTGAAGATGCCTTGTTCTCAAATGAATTGCTGTATTCCAATTCGGTCGTACTGTCGGTGAGTTCCTTCACTTCCTTGATGATGATGGAAGCCGTTCGAAGCTGCTGTCTGCCTTCTTTGTCTTTTTCCCTGTATGCCTTTTCCGTTTCAGCCAGGATGGATTGGTTCTTTTCATCGGGAAGTGCATAGAAACGGGCTTTTGAAAAATCGCCAACCAAACAGGCGTTTATATATTCCCTGCCCGCATCAAGGGCGTCTTCCGCTTTCCGATAGGAATCCTGTTTTTCATTACAGCCCAATATTAACAATAATGCTATTCCGATAATTTTTTTCATAAGATATTCTCTTTGCTAAGTTAGGCTCAACCCGGCATTTTGCCGAAAATTATCCTGTTTCGTGATATCTATGTGAGAATGACTATTTAAAATTGGCTTAAGAAAAGCCTTGACTGGCATCTGATATTCATTTCCAACTTACTTATATCAGCCGTATGGATGGTAGATCCTATTGATTGCTTCCGGATATTCTCTTCAACAGATCTTCCGCTAAGGCCCTGATCTGCGATAGGGTAATTGGGTCGGTTATGATACCCTCCCGCGTAATTTTTGTCTTGGGAGCCTGAATTAAGAGTGTTCCTGTATTTCCTAAACTTACCCCAACCGTTTGCATAATCAGATTCAATGCTTCCATGGCTTTGACACCGGATGAGGATGCTGTAATCAGTGCAGCAGGCTTGTCTGTAAACAGGGTAGTGGAGACCAGCCACTCAATGGCATTTTTCAGGCTTCCGGGTAAACTGAATACATATTCCGGCGTGCAGATCAAAACAGCATCTGATGCCGCGATAAGGTTTCTGAAGGTACTAACCGTTTCCGGTAGGGGGGCCCTGTCCAGATCCGGATTGAAATGGGGTAAAGTATCAATGGCCTGGTAAATTGTCCAATCGGCTTCTTCGCTGTACATGTCTGAAATGGCATTCAGGATATGCAGGTTAACGGATTCTGACCGGGTACTACCAGAAATAGCAAGAATTTTTTTTCTTTCCATTTAATCGTTCTCCTTTCTTTTACAGCAGTTTTTGTAATGCGGCATATTGAAGCAGCAGGATGGTTTTGGCGTCTTTGATTTCACCCATCGCTATCATATCCATCGCTTGTGAGAAGCTGATTTCCAAAACTTCAATATCCTCCTGTTCGGATGCAATCCCGCCACCTTCGTTTGTTTTCATTTCACTTGTATAGGCTGCTACAAAAAAATACAGGATTTCGGTTACCGATCCGGGTGACATATAGGCTTCCATCACTTTCTGTACCTCGCTGATCCGGTAACCTGTTTCCTCTTCTGTTTCCCTTTTGATACAATCTTCCGGATTATCCCTGTCCAGTAAGCCCGCACAGGTTTCAATCAGCATGCCATCCTTATTCCCATTAAGAAAACTCGGCAACCGGAACTGGCGGGTAAGGATAACTGTACTTTTTTCTTTGTTATACAATAAAATAGTGGCCCCATTGCCCCTGTCATACGCTTCCCTGCTATGAATTTGTGTTTTACCTGATTGATCGGTAAATGAATAGGTTATTTTTTTCAGGGTGTACCAGTTGTCGGATAAGATATCCGTTTGCAGGATGCGAAGATCTTGAAGCATAAGTGGAATTGAATTAGGATTGGGTAAGGTGTTTGTTTTGACGAAACAATTTTGCAGATCCGATAAGCAGTAAGGAAAGAACCCAGAAAAATACCAATAACCATACGCCGTTTCTCAATGTGACGGGATATCCCAATTCAGTAACATTGATAAACGGGTAAGGGTAAAATCCTGAAAACGCACCACGGATACAAATGAACAGCGAATAAATAACAGGATAACCTAACCAGGCAAAACTGTTTTTCCAGTTCAGTGTTCGTTTGTTTACAAAAAGGATCCAGTAAACCAGGCTGAGCAGGGGAATGAGGGTGTGCAGTAATTCGTCCGTTATTTTCTGAAAACCCGTAGGCGTCC
>JAGWTX010000382.1 GCA_028875955.1 Bacteroidota bacterium
CGGCCGAGGGAATCAGTTCAATGAGTTTTTCTGCCAGTTGGTTCTGTATGGGTTGTGTCAAGGAAAAACAGAAACCTTTGTTCCGCATCTGTTCTATCACAGCATTGTCAATTTCTTCTTCACGGTGTCCGATAATAATGGGCCCATAGGCACAAAGCATGTCTATGTACTCATTGCCATCAACGTCGGTAACCCTGCCTCCTTTGGCGTGGTCGAAATAGATCGGATATTCTCCGGGAACGAAATTGTAAGGACGGCGGATTCCGGCAATGGCGCCGGGAATGATCTTCAGTGCTTCCTGATACATATGATCGGAAATTTCCAGTTTCAGCTTCTTTGACATAACGATTTGATTTTAATATTAATAGATCTGATTATTATTTAACAATATAATCCACAAAGATGGACTGAGTATGCACGTGTTCAGGCAGAATCTCTCCCGTTTTCACCAGTTCTTTTACTTCTGCAATGACAAGATCGGCAGCCATGGCCATCATAACATTGAAATTGCGTGTATTGCCCCTGTAAAACAGATTGCCCTCTTCATCGGCTACACTCGCTCCAACAAGGGCGACATCGGCTCTGAGAGGCTTTTCCAGCAGGTAATCCTTCCCATCTACACAGATCACTTTCTTTCCCTCTTGTATAACAGTGCCAAGACCTGTAGGGGTCAGTATGCCACCCAGCCCGGCACCTGCACAGCGAATCTGTTCAATGAGTGTACCCTGAGGAACAAAGGTGATTTTCAGTTCACCGGCATGGTACTGATCTCCGGTATGGGGATTGGTCCCTATATGGCTGGTAATGACACTGGATACCCTGCGGGCAACGATCAGTTTGCCAGAACCCTTATCGGGAAAGCCTGTATCGTTGCAAATGATGGTAAGGTCTTTAACGTCTGTTTTCAGGATTTCGTCCAGTATGCGATTAGGGCTCCCTACACCCAGGAAACCGCCAACCATGATGGTCATGCCTGATTTAATGTGAGAAACTGCTTCCTGTAATGATATTAGTTTGCTCATAAAGGCTTTATTTGTTTAGAATTAATCTGCAAATATAGCTATATATAACGGAATTCTTGACAAAAAGTCTTATTTTTGCATACTAAAACCCCCTTTAAAATGACCATAACAGCGGAAAACATTCTCCTTATTGGATCCGTATTGCTGTTCTTTAGTTTACTGGCAGGCAAGACTGGATACAAATTCGGAGTTCCCACCCTTTTGCTTTTCCTGGTGGTGGGTATGGTTTTTGGTAGCGAGGGCCTGGGGTTGCAGTTTTCCAACCCGAAAATTGCACAGTTTATTGGTGTGGTGGCCTTGAGTATCATACTGTTTTCGGGAGGTATGGATACAAAATACGAAGAGATAAAACCCATAGCCCCCCAGGGAGTCATTCTGGCCACCCTGGGTGTGTTGCTTACAGCTATTCTTACCAGTGCTTTCATATACGCGCTTTCACTGCTCATTCCCGGATTTGATCTGCCCCTCCCTGTATGCCTGCTCCTGGGAAGTATCATGTCCTCTACCGATTCCGCCTCGGTTTTTGCCATACTCCGGTCAAAAGGGCTGAAACTAAAACACAACCTGCGACCGTTGCTGGAACTGGAAAGCGGGAGCAACGACCCCATGGCCTACATGCTTACCATAACCATGATCCAAATAATCATGACCACGGACAATCTCAGGATCTGGCAAGTGGCCCTGATGTTCTTATACCAGATGGTCACAGGCGGTCTTGCCGGATTTCTGCTAGGAAAACTGTGCGCATACCTGATGAAAAAATCTAACATCGGGAACGATTCCCTTTACCCGATCCTGATACTGGCTTTCTGTTTTTTTATTTTTTCCTTTACAGACCTCATAAAAGGCAATGGATTCCTGGCTGTTTACATTGGAGGACTTGTGATAGGTAATTCCCGCTTTATCCACAAAAGAACCGTCAAGAACTTTTTTGACGGGCTTTCATGGCTCTCACAGATCATCATGTTCCTGGCCCTGGGCCTTCTGGTCAATCCTTCCGAACTCTGGCCCATAGCAGGTATCGGACTGCTGATAGGGATATTTATGATAGTCCTGGCACGGCCTGTGTCGGTTTTGATATCACTCATGCCGTTTCGCATGATGACACTACAGTCCCGGATCTTTACAAGCTGGGTGGGCCTGAGAGGTGCAGTGCCCATTATTTTTGCAACGTACCCCCTGGTAAGTAAAGTTGCCCAGGCAAACATTCTTTTTAACATTGTCTTTTTTATTACCATCCTTTCACTCCTGTTCCAGGGAACTTCCATACCATGGGTAGCCAGAAAACTGCACGTTTCCATCCCTCAGAAAAAAACAGCCCGGTCTGAGTTCGAAATGGAGTTTTCAGAAGACATCAAATCTGCCATGAGCGAGGTGATCGTAACCCAGGAGAGCCTGCGTTTCGGGAACAGGATGATGGAGATCCCGCTGCCCGATAAAACGCTCGTGGTAATGGTCAAAAGGGGTGATTCTTTTTTTATCCCCAGAGGCGGAACAGAGATTCAGATCGGGGATAAATTACTCATTATTTCAGATGACGAGAAGGCTTTAAGGGAAACTTACAAAAACCTTGGTATGGATTCGGATATCTAAAAATATATAACATTTTTGTTATATAATATAACATACTTGTTATATTCATTTATATTTACCTGATATTCTTTGAGTTTGAATTAAACAACACGCTGGAGTCCCCATAACTCAGAAAACGATAGCTTTCCTCCAGTGCGTGGTCATAGATCAACCTCCAGTCCTCCCCTGTCAGGGCTGCTACCAGCAGTAGCAAAGTTGAGTTTGGCTGGTGGTAATTTGTGATCAGAATATCTGTGGTCAGGAACCTGTAGGAAGGCGCTATGATGATCTGGGTGGAGG
The DNA here is from genome assembly GCA_028875955.1 of Bacteroidota bacterium. GTDB lineage: Bacteria > Bacteroidota > Bacteroidia > Chitinophagales > Chitinophagaceae > Sediminibacterium. The sequence continues at coordinate 2,895 of JAGWTX010000382.1, forward strand.
CATCCAGAACAGGTGTTTTTTCCCTGTCCATATAAGCGCACAAATGCTCCAGGGAGGTCTTGTAGAAAATCCCGGACGGGGTAACGTAGGGTTCCCACTGGCCCACCATGGAAGGAACCCTTCCCCCTGCCGCCTGCAAGCCCAGGTAGTAAAGGCTTTCCAGGCAACGGCAGGAAGTGGTCCCCACAGACACCACAGGGCCCCTGTGTGATATCAACTGTTGCAGAAACTCCCGGGATACGCTGAATGGTTCACTGTGCATAATGTGATCGCGAATGTATTGGGTTTTTACCGGCCTGAAAGTGCCTGCCCCTACATGTAAAGTCAGTTCGCTAATCCCGATACCCCTTTTCCGGAGGTCATCAAGTACTTTTTGAGAAAAATG
>JAGWTX010000383.1 GCA_028875955.1 Bacteroidota bacterium
AGGATTCGTCGATGGGAATGTTAAATTGATTCCAGTCAACCGCATCCGCTGTGATGTGATCTTTAACGATAAACTTATCCTTTGGGCTTCTGCCGGTAAACTCCCCGGTCCGGATACACAAGGCACCGGTATCGTTTAACACTCCCTGCCCTTTCAACAAGGTTTGTTCCACTAATTCAGCAGGTGATAATTGGTAATGAAGGGAACTATTTGCAAATAGTTCTGCCATCTGTAAATTCATTACAGGAATCATGGGCGTAGTTTCAATCATAAACGAACAATCGTTAGTTAGAAGGACAAAAGTATCATTTTCCTGTTTGTAACCTAATCGAAGTGTTTAGCGAACACTTTAGATTTTTTCAAAAAAATAAACAGTGAATTGTCCATTTTCGAAAAAAAAGGACCAATTCGGTATTGAATTCAAGAAAATATTCAAATAATTGTACTTTTTATAAAAAATGAAGGGATTGACAGCATTAATTCAGGGGTTTGGGCTGGTATTCCTTTTGAAAGGCAATCCCTGACTGTAACCTGCGCCTTCTGATTTTGTGAAAAAAAATCAGATCCTAACAATATTTTAGATGACAAAAAAAATCTATACCTCCTGAAATGCATAGGTTTGCACAAATACCCGTCATGAAATACCCAAAATTCCTGTTGGCATGTGTGTTTTGCCTTTTTTTTATCAGCAATTATGCGCAGGAAAGTGATGATGATACCCAAAAGGGGAAATTCAAACAGGAAAACATGTTCCTGGGAACCAGTTTTAACCTGGCGATTGCCAACCGTTCTTTCAATGTGGGTTTGAATCCGGAAATCGGGTATAGTCTTACCAGATGGCTGGATGCAGGTGTATCACTGAATATCAATTATTTTTCACAAAATGCCTCTGATTTCAGCAATTACCGCTACCGGAACTTTAACCTGGGCGGTGGACCCTTTCTTCGGATCTGGCCCCTGAGTTTTCTGCATTTTCAAATTCAGCCAGAATATAACTGGATCAGCTCAAACCAGAAAAATGTACTTACCAACCAGAGCGGAACCTATAAATACCAGGCCGGCAGTTTATTGGTTGGCGTAGGGTATGGAAGCCATATCATTGGTTCGCATTATTCCTATGTTACGCTGATGATTGATGTATTACAGAACCTGAATTCACCCTACCGGGATCAATTCAATGATCCGCTACCTGTATTCCGTGCAGGCTTTGGAATGTATCTTAAACCAAGGCGTCGATAGCAGCAGCAGGACTTTCACATACCAGCAACCTGTCCCGCCAGTTACTATACAGGAACCCCCTTTCAGACATCTGGTCCATATGGGCGATCAGGTGATCATAAAAGCCGGCTGTATTCAATAAGGCGATTTTTTTGTTGTGTATCTGCAGTGTATTCCAGGTAAGCATTTCAAACAGTTCATCCAGGGTTCCGTTTCCACCAGGCAGTATGATGGCTGCATCGCCCAGTTCATACAACATTTTTTTTCTGATATGCATGTCTTCCACAACCATCAGTTGAGTGAGACCGTCATGTTGCGCCTCCCATTCTAACAATACCTTGGGAATAACCCCTGTCACTTTCCCGCCGGCATCCAAAGCTGCATTGGCAATGGCCCCCATGACACCTTTGTTGCCCCCGCCATATACCAGTTCAATCTTTTTTTCTGCCAGTAACCTGCCCAACGCTTCCGCATGGCTGACAAATAAAGGATCCGTTCCTGAACGTGACCCGCAAAAAACAGTGATACTTCGCAAAGACATCTGGATTATTTGAAACAGAGTGAATAACCATTCTGCTGGTGAATTACAAAGATAGTTTTCTGTAAAACGAATAGGCAATAAAATGTAACTGCCTTTTTATTTTTATTAACACCGGGAAAGAACCTCGCTTATGCTATAGCTGCTTCATCACCACCCTATGTTCCTATATCCCGGTGAAGCGGGTTTGGTCATAGGTCAGAAATTTTTACTACTTTTCAAATCTGTAAACAGCACCTAATCCGAAAATATGTCTCCACTGCTTCTTTTCTCATTTGTAATTGCCTATTTTCTTGTCTTGTTAACCGTAGCCTGGTACACCGGTAAGAATAGTACCAATGATACTTTTTTTATCGGGAACAAAAGCAGTAACTGGATGCTGGTGGCATTCGGGATGGTGGGAACCTCGCTGAGTGGTGTAACTTTTGTAAGCGTGCCCGGAGCCGTAGCAAATGAGTCCTTTGCCTATTTCCAAATCACCCTGGGATACCTGCTCGGCTATCTGGTAATCGCTTATGTGCTGTTACCGCTGTATTACCGGCTGAACCTGACTTCGATCTACAATTATCTTCATGCCCGGCTGGGTTTCAAATCCTATAAAACAGGTGCGGCTTTCTTTATTTTATCCCGGATATTGGGCGCTACCGCCCGTTTATACCTGGTCGTAAATATTTTACAGGATGCCATACTGGACAGTTTTCACATCCCATTCTGGGCAACCACGTTGATCATCCTGATCATGATCCTGCTATATACCTATGAAGGGGGTGTAAAAACCATTGTATGGACGGATACGCTCCAAACCACCTGTATGTTACTGGGTCTGGTGATCTGTGTGGTCTATATCCTGAACAATCTTCACCTGGGCCTGGGCGACAGCCTGCAGCTGATGCATGAGAAAGGTTATTCAAAAATATTTTTTACGAATCCCGACAGCAAATTGTTTTTCCTGAAGCAGATTCTGGCTGGTGCCTTTATAACCATCACCATGACCGGGCTTGACCAGGAAATGATGCAAAAGAATATTTCTGTAAAAACGCTCAAAGACTCCCAAAAGAATATCATTTCCATGTCGCTGGTGTTGCTGCTGGTGATTCTCACGTTTCTTTTCCTGGGCGGATTGCTTTATTTGTATGCAGACCAGCTGCAACTGAATGTGAAAGGAGATAAATTATTCCCCACCATTGCATTGGATCATATGCCGCCCTTTGTTTCGGTGATCTTTATCATCGCGCTGATTTCCGCCTTATTCCCAAGTGCGGATGGTGCCATTACCGCCTTAACGGCCTCATTCTGTATTGACATCATCGGCATGCAGCGAAGAGAGGATATCAGCGATGCCAAAAAGAAAAAGACCCGGCAGAATGTTCACCTGGTTTTTGCGTTTATCTTCCTCTTGTTTGTGATGATGTTCAAATGGATCAATGATTCCAGCATGATCGGCTTATTATTGAAAGTGGCCACATTTACCTATGGCCCCCTGCTTGGATTATTCACTTTCGGGATCCTGACCAAAAGAA
>JAGWTX010000384.1 GCA_028875955.1 Bacteroidota bacterium
ACCATTTATTCCGACAACAAGACCACCAAACTGAACCATTTCCATCTTTGGTTCCCGGGTGGTATCGTGATCGGCACATTGCTGGTCTTTTTCCTGGATAAAGCCGGTGTGGGCTGGCAGGTACAAGTGGGTCTCATGCTGATCCCCACGATCCTTTACGGGTTCCTGTTCAGCAAACTCAGCTTCCCGGTAACAGAAAGGGTGGCCAGTGGTGTTTCCACTTCCGACATGTACAAATCCCTGTTCAGCCCTTTGTTTCTCTGCATGATCGTTCTCATGTTCGGAACGGCGATCACCGAATTGTTTACCGGTCAGTGGATTGATGTACTGCTAAAAAATGTTTCTGACAATGCGATCCTTTTATTGACGATTGAAACCGGTGTAATGGTCATTGGCCGTGGATTTGCCGGTCCTGTGGTTCACCGTTTTTCGCCAACAGGCGTATTGCTGATCTCATCCATCCTTGCGGCGCTGGGTCTTTACCTGCTGGGTCACAGTACGGGTGACATGTTGTTTGCAGGTGCCATCCTATTTGGAATGGGGGTTTGTTATTTCTGGCCCACGATGCTGGGATTCGTATCGGAGAACCTTCCCAAAACCGGTGCCGTAGGCATGAACCTGATGGGTGGGGCGGGTATGTTTGCCGTATCCGTATATACTGTATTCATGGGCGGGCATTATGATAGTCTGCTGGCAGCCAAGTTGCCGGCAGGTGCGGATATGAAATCCTATCTGGATGCAGCACCCGGCACAGAAATGGCCAATGCGCTGAATGAAGCCAAAAAAGCAGCCGGACCTGAGATCCTGAATGCAACCCTTATCATACCGATTGTATTGATTGCCGCATTCACCATCTTATTGTTTTATATGCGGAGTAAAAAAAACCTTAAATCAGCCACAACAACAGTTGCATAGCCATTTGATCCCTAAATTTATAGGAGTTAACGATATATGAACCATCCATCAGACAGAAGGAAAGCCATTAAAAATATTCTTGCAGGTTCTGCGGCATTGGCTGCAGGCGCCACCGTACTACCTTCCTTTAAGGCTGCTGGGCAAACAAAAGATATGTTGAAAGGGAATATCCAGCATTCTGTTTGCCGCTGGTGTTTTAGTGATTTTACACTGGACCAGTTATGCGTGGCGGCAAATGAGATCGGTATGAAGGGGATAGATCTGGTGGGTCCCAAGGACTGGCCTACACTAAAAAAATACAACCTGATTTCCACGATGTGTAATGGTGCCGAGATCGGTCTTACCAAAGGATGGAACGACAAACAATATCATGCCACCCTTATCAAAAACTATACTGAACACATCGACCTGGTAGCGGATGCAGGCTATAAAAATTTATTCTGTGCAAGCGGTAACCGCAATGGGATGGATGACGAAACGGGTATGCAGAATTGTGTGGAAGGCTTGTCAAAGATCATCGGCCATGCCGAAAAAAGGGGTGTGGTCCTCCAGATGGAATTACTGAACAGCAAGATCAATCACAAGGATTATATGTGTGACAGGTCGGCCTGGGGTGTTGAATTGTGCAAACGGATCGGCTCGCCCAACTTTAAACTCTTGTATGATATCTACCACATGCAGATCGATGAGGGGGATGTGATCAGAACCATTCGTGATAACCATACGTACTTTGGCCATTATCATACCGCCGGAGTACCCGGAAGAAATGAAATAGACGAAACACAGGAATTATATTACCCTGCCATTATGAAAGCGATCCTCGAAACCGGTTTTACCGATTATGTAGCCCAGGAATTCATCCCCCTTGCCACAGACAAGTTTGGATCTTTAAAGAAAGCGGTGTTGATATGTGATGTGTGAGAAAGCGTCAGCAAACTTTTTTCAGTAGTGTTTATTGTCAGGTATCAAACATACTGGCAATCGGTTATTGGCTTTTAAGAAAAAATAAACAAGTAAACCAAAAACAATAGAATCATGTCCGATCAAACCTTCGACGCAATTGTCATCGGCTCAGGTATCAGTGGTGGCTGGGCGGCAAAAGAACTAACCGAAAAAGGGTTAAAAGTATTGATGCTGGAACGTGGGCGTAACATTGAACACGTAAAAGATTATGTGAACGCCAACAAGGAAGCATGGGATTATCCGCACCGTGGCAGAAGAACACAGCAGATGATCGAAGACTACCCGGTTTTAAAACGGGATTATCCGCTTAATGAAACCAACCTGGATTATTGGGTGAAGGACAAGGAAAGTCCTTACACGGAAATCAAAAGGTTTGACTGGTTCCGGGGATACCATGTAGGTGGCCGGTCATTGATGTGGGGCAGACAAAGTTATCGCTGGAGCGATTTTGATTATGAAGCCAATGCCAAAGACGGGATCGCCATCGACTGGCCGGTTCGTTATAAGGAAATTGAACCCTGGTATGATTATGTTGAAAAATTTGCAGGGATCAGTGGTAACAGGGATGGTTTGCCACAGTTACCCGACGGTCAGTTTATGCCACCGATGGAAATGACCTGTGTGGAGAAAGATGTGGCTGCCCGTCTGAAGGAATATTACAAAGGTGCACGTGCCATGATCATTGGCCGTACGGCAAATATCACACAACCCCTGGAAGGAAGAACCAATTGTCAGTTCCGGAATAAATGCTGGCTGGGTTGTCCGTTCGGTGCTTATTTCAGTACACAGTCATCCACATTACCGGCAGCCATGAAAACCGGTAATCTTACCCTTCGGCCCTGGTCGATCGTTACCAAAATCTTATACGATAAGGATAAGAAAAGGGCAACCGGTGTGGAAGTGCTGGATGCGGAAACGAACAAGACATATACCTTTCAATCAAAGATTGTTTTCCTGAATGCATCAACCCTGAATTCAGCCTGGGTTCTCATGAACTCAGCAACCGATGTATGGCCCGACGGATTGGGAAGCAGCAGCGGGGAACTGGGACATAACCTGATGGATCACCACCTGGGTGTAGGTGCCAGCGGCCGGGTAGAGGGTTATGAAGACAAATATTATTTCGGAAGAAGGGCCAATGGTATTTATATACCCCGTTACCGGAACCTGTTTGGGGATAAACGTGATTATCTTCGTGGATTTGGTTATCAGGGTGGTGGCAGCCGTCAGGGCTGGAGCCGTGATATTGCCGAGATGAATATTGGCGGAGATTTCAAAGATGCGCTGTCTGAACCAGGTTCATGGACCATGGGTATGGGCGGATTTGGTGAGATCCTGCCTTATCATGAAAACAAAGTGACGCTCGATAAAACGAAAAAGGATAAATGGGGATTGAAT
>JAGWTX010000385.1 GCA_028875955.1 Bacteroidota bacterium
TGTCCAGTACCTGTTTATCCTGCAGGGTCTTCCCGTTGCTTTTTGCCGTTAAAAGAGGGAACCGGATGGTAATCGGTATTTTCTTGCCGATATTCGGCAGCATCAGAATCCCTTTTGGTGTAGCGAAATATACTTTTTTATGGTCGAGCGTAAAGTCGTTTACAATGGAGTTATCGAGTCCGAATTCTTCCAGGTAATTACTGATTTTGCCGCTTGTCAGATCGATACGGTCTACCCCGGCATCTGATAACACCCACAGGTACTTTTCATGAATCAGTATTTTCCGGATAAAGGGGCTGCTGAGACCCTCTGCAACCGTATAGCTTTTCCGTAATCTGCTGTTTTGAAAGAACATTACGCCTCGGGTGGATGTGCCCGCCACCAGGCTTCCATCCGGTAGTTCCTGCAGGGTTTTGGTGATGACGGCTTCTCCGTTTTCGTCGTATAAAACATGAATGGACCCATCATAATGGTATTCATACAAACCGTCTTCATAAGCTACCCAGAACTTATCGCCTTCCCTTGCACTCAATACGGTAAGGCTGCGTTTTTGCCGTAACATCAGCACTTTATAGGCACTGTAATAGGTAACCGTATCCGATTGTTTCTGGTAATACAGCGGATTGGTAAACTTCGGGACCCGGTTTGATTTCCCGTAATGGTTATTCATCACAAAAGCCCCTTTGAAAGTGGCGAAAATCAGGTTTCCGAAAGGGTCTTTCTGCACACCTTTACTAAAATCGAATAACTCAACAGGTTTTTTCTCATCGGGTTTGAAAACGCCTCTATTGGTGATAATCACTTTTTCAAGAGAATCATAAAAAATAAATTCTGTTTCACGGAGTTTGTCCAGATCATAGATATGGGTCTTACCGGTAACCGGATTCAGTTTTGACATGGTGCCCTGGAAATTGCCGGCCAGGATATCTCCGTTTGGCAAAGACGTGATTTTGGAAAAATTATCCAGGGCAGGGTCTTTAAATACCTGAATGACGATATTATCGAGGGAACTGCAAACAAAAATCCCATTATCCAATGTGCTGAACCAGTAATTTCCCTGATAATCCCTGGCTACATCCGATACCCGCTGGTTGGGTAAAATGCATTGCGTTTCCCCTGTTTCTTTGTTCCAGCGATAGGCGCCGCTTTGTGTACATAACCAGTAATCGGCTGTTCCGATCCGTACGCCATGAAAAATAAACAGATCAGAAGGAAGTTTGATGGGGGGAAGTATCGTCACTTTCTCCTGATCCACTTCAAAGGGGTGTGTTCTTTCAAAACCCACGCCTATCCCGACAAATGAGTTTTTTTTCTGGATAAGGGCCAGCTCGTGGGATTGAATTTTTATGTCCTGCCATTCAGTCCCCTCCCGACGGCTGTTGAATACTTTACCATTGAATGTGCAGGCATAAAAGCTACTGTCATCTATACTGGAAGCAATGATCTGGTCAAATTTATCCGGTGGAGAAATGATGTAAAGTAATTTACCCGTAAACTTATCGAATTGAAAGATGCCCCGGAAAGAATGAAACCAGACGTATTTGCTGTCAATGTTTACATTATTGAATGTAGCGGGGTCCCTTATCGGCGGTTTTTCAGAATGAAATAACCGGAGGGTATCGTTCTGAAATGAAAAGAGCTGGTTATAAAAATTCATGCACCAGACCCTGCCCTGTGGATCCTGTTGCAGATAGCTGACGGATTTCGATGAGGTTTTATCAAAAGGGATCGGGATAAATTTCCTGCCATTGTACCGGAATAAACCGATATCCGTTCCCACCCACACATAGCCCTCGGAATCTGTAAGCATGTCATAGACAACCAATGTTGACAACTGGTCCGGAAAATGCAGCTTGTTTACATAAGGATACTGCGCCTTTGCAGGCAACAGGTAAAGCAAACAGCCAAGCAGAACCAGCATTCGCATAAGCAGTGTGAAGTCTTGTATATAATAATTTTTTAAAGTTAACGGCTGTTGCTGATATTTCAGATTTTCCGATCCCCCTTTAAAAATAATGGGGTTGGGTTCATGGGATAAATCGGGTAGTTGGTAAAAATCCATTAGTATACTAGACTTTAAACTGCAACTTACACCCGTTACTTAATCAGTAATAATTGGGGGTAAGAGAGCTGCTGAACAGGCAGCTCTCTTCATTTGTACCCGTTTATGGTAATTGAAAGGATTGGTTTACTTTCGATTATGGACCCGATACAACTCACCCAATTCTCACACGGCGCCGGATGTGGCTGTAAGATTGCCCCAGCCGTTTTAGATAAGATCTTGAAAAGCAATACGGTAACTACTCATTTCCCCTCCCTGTTGGTAGGCAATGGTTCAAAAGATGATGCTGCCGTATACGATCTGGGCAATGGAAACGCACTCATCAGTACCACCGATTTTTTCACACCGATTGTAGATGATGCTTTTGCTTTTGGCAGGATTGCTGGCGCCAATGCGATTAGCGATATTTATGCAATGGGTGGAAAGCCCCTGATGGCGATTGCCATACTTGGCTGGCCGGTTGACAAGATTCCTGTTGAAATTGCACAACAGGTACTGGAGGGCGCCCGGGAAATCTGTGAAGAAGCGGGTATTCCACTGGCAGGGGGTCATAGCATCGACACACCCGAACCCATATTTGGTCTTTCCGTTAACGGGATGGTGAGCATTCCCCATCTGAAACAAAATAACCAGGCAAAGGCCGGTGATCTGCTTTTCCTGACCAAACCCATTGGTGTGGGTATCCTGGCTACTGCCCAAAAAAGAGGGCTTTTAGAGGAATCCCACCTGGCTTTGCTTTTGAAACAATTGGGCACTTTAAACAAAGCGGGAGAAAGGTTGGGAGAAGTGAGTGGCGTGCACGCCATGACGGATGTTACCGGATTCGGTCTGCTGGGTCATTTGATTGAAATGGCGGAAGGAAGCGGATTACACGCTTCTCTTTATTATGGAGCCGTACCCATACTGGAATCAGCCAGAACCTATATGGCACAAAGAATCGTACCTGATGCAACTTTCCGCAACTGGAATGGGTACAGCAACAAAGTGTCTTTTGCACCAGGTATCAATGTGATGGAAGCATTTACCCTGCTACCCGACCCACAGACCAATGGGGGGTTATTGATGGCTGTTGACCCCGATGCAGTGGAAGAGCTGAAAAAAGTATTCGCCGATTTCGGATTACAGGAATTTTTACAGCCTATCGGCATGATGACCGAACCTGTGGGTGATAAGATCATCAACGTTCAGTAATA
>JAGWTX010000386.1 GCA_028875955.1 Bacteroidota bacterium
TGAATCATCTGGTGAAAGACAACCCCTCCGTAGCTTTTCGTTATTATTTATTGGTTGCGATTTTATTATTGATTGAATTGATGCCCGTCATTTCAAAAATATTATTACCTGAAGGGACCTATGAAGAGAAAGCAAGACTCCGCGAAAAAATCGAAATCGAGCTAACCCGGAAAAATCATGAACGCGAGCTCGCTTTAAAGGAGTTGTATAACGAGACAGCCCATCGTCAGGACAGTGAATTTATCACTGATTTTTTCAAGCTCTCCGAAGAGGAAAGAAAGGCCAGCCTCCGGGATAAACTCCATACCTGGAAATCGGGGAATACCCACAGTTTTGACAGCCTGTGGGAAGAGATGAAACGGGATTTGCTGACAAAACAGGAACAGTAATCCCTACCTTTTTCATCCCGCCAGGCAATTGGGCAATCCCGTTTACCAACCGTTTATCCATGATTGGTTGGTTTATGCCACTTAGGCTTTGAATTTACAAATCGAATTCCCTATTTTAAGGTTTCAAATTTTTCACTTCTCTATCAATACAAAATCAATTGCTATGAAAAAATCGTTCCTGATTACACTTCTGGTAATCGCGTATGGCCTGCAGGCGAAGGCACAGATCGATGCAGGCCTGTTCCGGTTTCCGGATGTTTCCAAAACGCAGATTGTCTTTAGTTATGCCAATGATATCTGGGTAATGCCAAAAGAAGGCGGCATGGCCGTTAAATTAAGTTCACCCCCCGGTGTTGAGTCAACCCCCAAATTTTCACCCGATGGAAAAACCATCGCCTATAATGCATCCTACGACGGGAATCCGGATGTGTATACCATCCCGGTTACCGGTGGCATACCGAAACGTTTAACCGAACACAGTGCTTTTGACCGGGTTATCGACTGGACCAATGATGGCAAACAGATTATTTTCGCATCCGGCAGGGAAAGCGGCAAAGCCCGTTTCAACCAGTTTTATCTGGTACCCGCCCAGGGCGGTCCGGAAACAAAACTACCTTTTGCCTATGCAGAATATGGCAGCTACTCACCCGACTCGAAACAGATGGCGGTTGTGATCATGTCGGTTGTGGGCCGTAACTGGAAACGTTACCGGGGTGGAACCAATGGCGATATCCGCATCTATAATTTCGCCAACCAATCGGAAGAAAATATCAGTACCAAGAGCGATGCAGATGATGAATTTCCCATGTGGCATGACAATGCCATCTATTTCCTCAGTGACCGGGGTCCCGAAGTAAGAATGAATTTATGGAAGTATGATGTGTCAAAAAAAACATTTGAACAGTTGACCAGGTTCACAGATTATGATGTGCATTATCCCTCACAGGGCCCCGATGACATTGTATTTGAAGCAGGTGGCAAGCTGTTCTTATTCCCTTTTGCCACACAGAAACCCAAAGAGATCAGGGTAAGCGTTGTAACAGATGACGCACTTCTCAAACCAAAAATGGTAATGGCAGCGCCCTATCTTCAACATGCAGCCATCAGCCCCGACGGTAAAAGGGTTGTGGTGGAAGCCCGGGGAGACCTGTTTTCCGTACCCGCTGAAAACGGCTTTGTAAAGAATCTTACCCAGAGTTCCGGTGTGGCTGAACGCTATCCCTCCTGGTCGAATGATGGCAAAACCGTTGCTTACTGGAGCGACAGGTCGGGTGAATACGAATTATGGATGATGGAACCCGGCAAAGAAAACAGCGCCAGGAAAGTAACCAATTACGGATCGGGTTACCGATACGGGATTGCCTGGTCACCAGATAATAAACAACTGGCTTTTACTGACAAGGCCGGAAAGATCAAAGTATATGATCTGGCATCCGGTGTTACAACGGATGTTGATCAGGGTTTATATTTTTCACATGGCAATATGGAGTCATTTACATTCAGCTGGTCATCCGACAGCAGGTGGCTGGCTTATAGCCGCGATCTTGAGAACCAGCACAATGCGGCTTTCATTTATGATGCGAAGGAAAAAAAGACCCACCAGGTTACCAGCGGTTTTTACAGCTGCAGCAATCCATCCTTTAGTGCAGATGGCAAATACCTGTTTGTATTCAGTTCACAGGACTTCCATCCCATCTATAGCGATGCGGACAATACTTTCATCTATGCCAACAGTACCGGTTTAGCGGCCATTGGCCTGACAAAAAAATCCGCTTCCCTCCTCTATCCCAAAAATGATACGGTAGCGGTTCAGGAAACACCCAAACCCACAGAAAAAAAAGACAGCAAACCCGAAGAAAACACGGAGAAAAAAACGGGTACCGCTTCTGTCATGATCGACTTTGAAGGTCTTGAACAAAGACTGGAAATATTGCCCGTTCCTTCGGGCAACCTCGGCAGTCTGAATGCGATAAAGGGGAAAGTGCTGTACATACGATATCCGAACACTGGCGAAGAAAACGGGAAGCCCTCTTTAAAATTCTATGACATCGATAAAAGAGAGGAAAAAACCATACTCACAGACCTGAACGGGTATGACTTAAGTGCGAATAAAGAAAAGATCCTCGTAGCCAAATCCGGTAACCTGGCAGTGATCTCCCCTGCCGAAGGCGCCAAAATAGACAAACCTCTTCCCCTGAATGAGATGCAGATGATGGTTGACCCCATGGAAGAATGGAAACAGATCTTCACGGATGTTTGGCGCATAGAAAGAGATTATTTCTATGATGGCAATATGCATGGCGTAAACTGGCCCTTGATTAGGACACGTTATATGAAAATGCTGGATGGTGCCATGACTAGAGAGGAAGTTGATTTCATCATTGGAGAAATGATCGGTGAATTAAATTCATCGCATACCTATCATTCCGGTGGTGATATGGAAAGAAGCAAATCGATTCCCACTGGTTATATCGGTGTAAACTGGGTTGCGGATGGGGATTATTATAAAATCGGAGAAATTATCCGTGGGGCGGCCTGGGACGCAGAAGCCCGTTCTCCCCTTGACCAATCCGGAACCGATATCAAGGAGGGAGATTATGTGCTGGCAGTCAATGGCATCCCTATCACAGCTTCACACGAACCATTTGCAGCTTTTGAAGGTCTTGCCAACAAGACGGTGGAACTGACTTATAATACAACACCTTCATGGATTGGCGCGAAACATGCGGTGATCAAAACGATGAGTAATGAAGGTCGGTTACGCAACCTGGCCTGGATAGAGCATATGCGCAAAAGAGTGGAGGAAGCTACCAACGGAGAAGTGGGATACATCTATGTACCCAGTACCGGGATTGATGGACA
>JAGWTX010000387.1 GCA_028875955.1 Bacteroidota bacterium
ATCCTGTTTCTGCGTGGCCAAAAGGGCTATCTTAGCATAATAACCGCTTTGTATGCATTATCTACCACAAATTGGGTTTGTATTGCTTGCCCTTACAGCCAGCTGGCTTTTTGCCGTTAAGATTGGTGAAATCAGGTATAATATCCTGCTGGGAAAGGAGGAATACCTGACCGATCAATCCCCGAAACGATGGAAAAACCTGTTGCTCCTGGCTTTTGGCCAGAAGAAGATGTTCAAAAACCCATTGGTTGCGGTTATGCATTTTGTCGTGTATGCAGGATTTATCATTATCAACCTGGAAGTACTGGAAATCATCCTGGATGGCCTCCTGGGCACACATCGTTTATTTTTCCCATTGCTGGGTAATGTGTATACCTGGCTGATCAATGGTTTTGAAGTGCTGGCAGTTGGGGTATTGTTGTTTTGTATCGTCTTTCTCATCAGAAGAAACCTGCTCAAGATCAAACGTTTTATCAGTAAGGACCTGAATGGATGGCCCAGATCGGATGCCAATTATATCCTGATCACGGAAATCATTTTGATGAGTCTTTTTCTCACCATGAATGCGGCTGACCTGCAATTACAATCGATGGGGCAGGAACATTATCACCAGACCGGTAGTTTTCTGATTTCAGGCATGCTGCAACCCTACTTATCCGGGATGTCTGCGGGCAGCCTGGTAACCCTGGAAAGAACCTGCTGGTGGCTGCATATCGCCGGTATTTTTGCTTTTTTAAATTATCTACCCTACTCCAAACACCTGCATATCCTGCTCGCTTTCCCCAATGCCTATTATGCCAGATTGACCCCACAGGGAACCATGCATAACATGCCCGAAGTGCAGAAAGAAGTTCTCTATGCCATGCAACCCGAAACAGCACCTGCCGATGCTGCTGCGCCTGCGCATTTTGGCGCCAAAGATGTGTTTGAACTGAGCTGGAAAAGCCTGCTGGATGCTTACAGCTGCACCGAATGCGGCCGTTGCACCGCTGCCTGTCCGGCCAACCTGACCGGCAAGAAGCTCAGTCCGAGAATGATTATGATGGCTACCCGCGACAGACTGGATACGGTGGGAAAAAACAGCCGGAAGAACAAGTCATTCATACCCGATGGCAAAACCTTACTGCACGATTATATCAGTGTGGAAGAATTACGCGCCTGTACCACCTGTAATGCCTGTGTGGAAGCCTGTCCGGTTAGTATTTCTCCCCTGGATATCATCACCGAATTACGCCGTTCACTGATCATGGAAGAGAGTAATGCCCCGCAGGAATGGAACAGCACTTTCAGTAACATTGAAAATAATTTTGCACCCTGGAAATTTTCACCGGATGAACGGGATAAATGGACGGAGGGAGTGGGATAGTTTGGGGTCCCGCTATTCGCGGGATCTTCGCTTCGCTCCGATTTGTAGGCTGTAGTCTGTGGTTATTGCTTAGCATAAATACCCAATGCGCTAATGCGCCAACAAGCCAATGCGCAAATTGGTTTGGTGACCCGCTATTCGCGGGATCTTCACTTCGCTGCGATTTGGAGTTGTTTGATCATTGAAACCGGGAATTTCAATGAAAAGTCTGTGGTTTTATTTTCTATTGAATCAATATATCACATTGCGCAACCCATAAACCAATGCGCAAACGCGCCAACAAGCCAATGCGCCAATGCGCCATTCCTAATGCTTTGCATAATCTGCCAAATATCCAAACGTATCCGTCAATTTTCCCTGGTCCAGTATTGTAGCTCCCTGGATGGCCGGGGAACCGCCGTTGCGGATATCATCGAGGATATATTTGATCAGTTGTTCCCCAAAATAACGGCTCGCATCACGGGGCAGTTCATTGGGCAGATTGCCAACGGCCATCACATCAACCGAACCGGGTAAATAGGGTGCTGTTTTTTCACCACTTACTTTGTCTACCCCATAGACAGGCTGCTGGA
Organism: Bacteroidota bacterium; assembly: GCA_028875955.1. Lineage (GTDB taxonomy): Bacteria > Bacteroidota > Bacteroidia > Chitinophagales > Chitinophagaceae > Sediminibacterium. The sequence continues at coordinate 1,939 of JAGWTX010000387.1, forward strand.
TCGTGGCATCCCCCAGGTTACAGGGTACACTACCCTGTTTGTCATCTGTAATATCGGCAATGGTCTTTATCCGGAAATCCGCCCTTTTCATCGTTTCCATGGAAAACAGGGCGGGAATACCCGGTTCCCAATAGATCCCGTTCATGAGTATATCAGTGGCACTGCAGAACTGTTCAAACAGGCAATCGTATTCAGAAGAATGGGTATGAAAATTTTCCCGGTTGTATTTCCCGGTTATACGATGACGATACAGATGCCCACCTTTCAGATGCACATAAACCGGATAGGTAAAATCCCGTTCGAGAAATTCTTCCGGTTCCACATCCTGTACATCCATCAGGTTCATGATCTCCAGGATGCCATGAGCCACCCTGCCACTGCCGGTGACAGCAATCTTTATCGGGGGCAGTTTCAAACCGAAATAAGTATGGATCAGTTCCCGGTAATCATGCACTTCCGCTACCCTGCCCAGGTGATAGGCGCCCGTCCGGTTTCCATAGGCCATCATGCCATTGTGCGCCCCGACAATCCCTGCAAAAAAACCGAAACCGATGATCCTTTGCCCGTCGGAATGTTCCAGGCATTCATAATCGATCAGGGTAATCCCCTTATCCATCATCGCATGCAGTAAAGCCTGGTTATAGGATTGCTTTTTCCGGGTATGTGAGAAAAACAGGTATGTTTTGCCGGGAATGAGCTGCGCAATCGGAACTTCTTTGATACCCAGTAATATATCACAGTCCTGCAGATCCTCCGTCAGCTCCATACCCGCATGCAGATAATCCTTATCCGGAAAACAGCGGTTGGGCGAGGGTTGAACCCTGATTTGTATATCCGGAAAATGCCCTGTCAGAAACCGGCACTGGGCCGGCGTCAAAGCCACCCGGTTATCCGCCGGAACTTTTCCCTCTCTAATAAGTCCGATGACAAGCATTGTAGTAGTTTTGTGCAAGATACGGAGAACAAGGTTTGGAGTTTGGGGTTTGGAGTTTGGGGTTTGGGGTTTGGAGTGGTCTGTGGTGTATCGCTTAGCAGGTTTAACCAATGCGCAAATGCGCCAAAAAGCCAATGAGCCTGAATTCTTAATAAAACATAATCTGCATCTATCGAATGAATTACTTTGAACTATATGATATACCGGTTGGTTTTCTGCCGGATCAGGCTGCAGTAAAAAAGGCTTTTTACCGGTTGAGCAGGGAGTTTCATCCTGATTTTCATGGACAGGCATCGGAGGAGGAACAGGCGGCTGTATTAGAAAAAGCTTCGGATGTGAACCGGGCCTATAAAGTATTTTCCGATCCGGATGAAACCAT
>JAGWTX010000388.1 GCA_028875955.1 Bacteroidota bacterium
GACAAAAATAAGCTTTAAGCGGTAGGATAGTTTCGGTATCTCCTGAGACCTGAATCCATAATGTCGTATACCTGGTTCCGTAAATAGGGGATATCCTGCAGGGTGAGCCCTTTTACCGGAACTTCTTCCAGATACACCACCCGGTTGATCCCGGGTGTTAATTCAAAAAGCCCTTTGTAATGAAGTCTTTCCAGTGTATCCACAAGAAGGATGGGTTTGATGGGGGTTTCGGTTTCGATCGCAATCCGGAAGGCGCCATCATAAAAATGTTTGAGGGGATGGCGGGTTTCGTTAAAAGTACCTTCGGGAAAGATAAAGATGGAAATATGATGTTTCAGGGCGGATTTCAAAGCCCTTACACTTCTGGAACGTGTAGCCGCATTTCTCCTGTCAACCAGGATCACCGCAGCCCGATAGATCGAACCAAATACCGGGATCTTAACCATCTCATGTTTGCCCAGTATTCTTACGGGCTGATGGGCAATCAGGACGATGGGCGGAATATCCATGTAGGAAATATGGTTGGCAACAAAAATATATTGCCGGCTTCTGTCATGTGGTGACTCATAGATCTCCTGATGACGGATGCCTACCAGCCCATACCAGACAATTGCCCAACAACGGCAAAGCTGGTAAATGATGTTCCCTCCTCTGATCTTTCCCAATAGCAGGGATAACATGATAAAGGGGAAAAAAAGGAACATCAGGCAAATAAATGTCAGCAGCGCATAGATACAGTAGAGGTATTGCAGCAGACGAAAAAGCCATTTCATTTTTCTAACTTAAGCAGAAAAATGCAAGGAAGTAGAAAAAATAAAAGAATCCATCAGGCACCAGCAGTGCGGATACCGGGGGTGAAGGTGAAAGTCTTTGCTTTTCTGGGAGGATGTTCCAGTTTGATATCCCGTACATTTTTATACTGGTACAAATACAGATACCCGATGATACCGGCTACCAGCGATCCAACCATGACAGAAACTTTCGAGATGATCTGAGACCCTTCATGCTGAAACGCAAGGGTTGAAGTGAAAATAGACATGGTGAATCCGATACCTCCCAGCAAACCGATTCCCCATAGTTGTTTGAAATGGGTATTGGATGGGAGGGAGGCAAATCCCAGCTTGATGGAAATAAAGGAGAAAAAGAAGATACCCAGCGGTTTGCCGATGATCAGTCCCAACATGACTCCCGGACTGATGGTGGAGGTGAAAACCTCAGACAGGCTGTTGGGTAACAGGATGGCGGTATTGGCCAGGGCAAACAGCGGCATGATGATAAAGTTGACCGGTTTATGCAGAACGTGTTCCAGTTTGGCCAGGTTTTTCAATGGCATACAAAAAGCGGTGATCACTCCGGCAACCGTTGCATGTACCCCTGAATTGAAAATGCAATACCATAAAATGGCAGCAGGTATCAGGTAGAACACCAGTTTCTCGACTTTGAATTTGTTTAAAAGGACCAGCACACAAGTGGCCAGTAAACCATATAACAGGTAGATCAGGTTTAGCTTGGCAGTATAAAAAACGGCGATAGTGATGACGGCGCCAAGATCATCGATGATGGCTAGCGCAGCCAGAAAGATTTTCAGCTGGATGGGTATCTTTTTCCCGAGTAAGGATAAAACCCCTAATGAAAAGGCGATATCCGTTGCCATGGGAATGCCCCAGCCGCTTCTGCCGGGTGTGTGAAAATTATAAAAGGAATAGATTACCGCCGGGCAGATCATACCCCCCAATGCCGCCATAACGGGCAGTAAGGATTTTCTGATGGAGGCAAGTTCACCAATGGTTAATTCCCTTTTGATTTCCATCCCGACCAGGAAAAAGAAAAGTGTCATCAGGACATCATTGATCACCAGCAGGTAGTTTTCAGGCAGGTGGAGATGACTGCTCTCCCCAATGTGAATGGCGGTTTGCCAGAAGCCGATATACCATTCGCTGGTGGCAGATAAATTGGACAATAGGATGGAGGTAAGGGTACAGGCAATCAGCAGGATTCCAGTGGAACGGCTGTCATTGATAAAATCCCGTATCGGACTGAATATTTTATATAAACGGGTTTCATTTGCCATACTGCTTAGTTTTGGGATTTCTCCCTGTTTTTAACAACGATCCTGTTCACCACTTCCAGATCCCCCTGCGAAAGGGATTCCCACCATTCATCAGTCACATCATCCAGTCTGTATTCGGTTTCCACATCATAATCCCCATCCTTATCGATCTGATAAAAACAGTTATTGAGGGTGTCCAATACGCTGTTTACGGATTTCAACTCTACAAAAAGCAATCGGCTGACCAGTTTCTTATTTACTTTTTGTTCCAGAAACTCTACTCTTTGTTGCAGGTCCAGAATCTTGTCATCTTTTCTGGCTAACAAATAACTGGCAACAAAAAGCAATAAAATAAAAACAACAAATAATAAAGAAGTCATATCAATACAATAATCGGCTTTGCAAAAGATTCTGGGAATCCATACCAAGCCATTAGACAATACCCGGAAAATACTAAAAATCAAATAGCCCCGGCATTGCCGGTGCTATTTGATTTTGAATTTATCAGAGATCAATCAACATATCCGAGCACACCTGTTTCTGGTATGTCCAGACCTGCGATCTCATCTGCTTCCTTGCTTCTTAACGGAACGATTTTGTCAAGTATCTTGAAGAATGCGTACATCACGACAAATACGAAAACAAAACAGGTAACGGTTCCGATCAATTGTGCAACGAATTGAGAGCTGTCGCCGTAAAACAATCCTTTTACAGGACCGGCAACACCATTCCATCCGTCACCATAGGAGCCGTCTGCAAAGAGACCAAGGGATAATACGCCCCAGGCACCATTGGCACCGTGAACCGCAAAAGCACCCACGGGATCGTCAATTTTCAATTTGGTATCCAGGAAATTGTAAACCACAATCACCAGTATTCCGGCAATGGCTCCAATGATAACCGCAGAAATGGAATTGACAAATGCACAGGGAGCTGTTATGGCTACCAGGCCTGCCAGCATTCCATTGGCAATCATGCCAGGATCAGCTTTGCCGCCTTTTGCATACATAAAGAATAATGCGGTAAGTGCGCCTGCTCCACCTGCGAGCATTGTGTTGACAGCTACAATACCGATACGCAGATCGCCACCAGCCAGCGTGGAACCCGGATTGAATCCAAACCAACCGAAAGCGAGGATAAAGGTTCCGATGATGGCCATCGGGATATTGTGTCCGGGAATCGTGTTAACGGTACCGTCTT
>JAGWTX010000389.1 GCA_028875955.1 Bacteroidota bacterium
GTTGTGTAAGGTGTCTGACAGGTAGCTTTGCTGAAATTGCTGACGGCATCGAGAAGTTTTTGCGATAGCTCACTGATATGCCCCCAAACCAAACAACTGCTTTCAGACCCCAGTGAGATATTATAGTCATAGTGATCATTAAACTGTCCTGCATTATAATGGGTTCTTCCGATCCGGATGATCCGTACAATTCCGGGGGAATGTATGGGTAATACGGATTTGGATGTAAAACAATACAGGTACATGTGATCGGTAGGGAAGGTATGTGCGGGTGGATTCAGATTCCCCAAGGGTACCAGGGCCGTAATATCTGCGGTATCAATCGGTAATGCGGTAAATCCCCCCCTGGTGAGATCTGTCATCGGGATATTACCGGTCTGGCTGTCGTCTCCCTGTTTTTTGCAGGACAGGAACAGGGCTCCCGGCAATAGGATCAATAGAATTTTTTTTAGCATTGGGTCAACCGATAGGTTGTTCTAAAGTAAAAAATATTTTCAGTCATTCACAGCTTTATTTTTCTGAGGCACCGTATGCCGGCAAGGATATATTTATTTTCTGAAACAGGGATAAGGTTGATCTTTGCACCCAATACCGATTTATTTATGGCTAAATTATTTGAACCTCTGTGTATCGGATCCATTACCTTACAAAACAGGATTGCAGTTTCACCCATGTGTGAGTATTCGAGTGAAGATGGTTTTGCCAACGACTGGCATTTGGTTCATTTAGGCAGTCGTGCGGTAGGCGGTGCGGGTTTACTTATTTCAGAAGCCTGTGCGGTTTCGCCGGAAGGAAGGATCACGGCACATGACCTGGGTATCTGGAAGGATGCGCATATTTCCGAATTGGAAAGGATTACGCGTTTTATTCGTTCACAGGGATCTGTGGCCGGTATTCAGCTGGCACATGCCGGAAGAAAAGCAAGCTGTTCGCAACCCTGGATGGGAGGAAAACAGATTGCCATACATGAGGGTGGCTGGCAGGTAGTGGCGCCTTCCGCAATACCTTTTACGGAGGATACGATGTTGCCGGAAGCGGTAACGATCGAAAAGATCCATCAGATCATTGATGATTTCAGACAAGCGGCTATCCGATCCAGAAAAGCCGGGTTCCAGGTATTGGAAATACATGCAGCGCATGGTTATCTGCTACACCAGTTCTATTCACCACTGAGTAACCGGCGAACAGATAGGTATGGGGGCAGTTTTGAGAACAGGATCCGGCTGCTTATGGAAATAGTAGCTGCTGTACAGGAAGTATGGCCTTCAGATCTTCCCCTGATGGTCAGGATTTCTGCCACAGACTGGACGGTAGGTGGCTGGGATCTTTCCGATTCTGTTTTATTGGCCGGTAAATTAAAAGAACAGGGTGTGCATCTGATAGATTGTTCTTCCGGCGGAAATGTTCCGCATGCAAAGATTCCGGCAGGTCCGGGTTATCAGGTTGCCTTTGCCAGGGAGATCAAACTGAAAACCGGCATATTAACAGGCGCCGTTGGCTTAATCACCGGGGCTGAACAGGCTGAACAGATACTGAATGATGGTTCGGCAGACCTGATTCTGCTGGCAAGAGAAATGTTGCGGGATCCTTATTTCCCCCTGCATGCCGCATCGCAATTAAAACACGATTGGGAATGGCCTGTGCAATATCAGCGTGCCAAAAAATAAATAGGAAAACCAAGAAACCGCATGGCATCTGCGGTTTCTTGTAAAACTGAGAAGGGTTTTGTCAGAGAAACAATCCACCGGATGCTTCAATCCGCTGACCGGTAATCCATCCGCTGTCCTGCGAACAAAGGAATGCAATGATCCCCCCGATATCTTCTGCATTACCCACTCTTCCTAAGGCAATTGTTTTTGCCATCATCGCTTTTCTTTCCGGGTTTGATCTGATCGCGGCATTGTTGAAATCGGTTTCAATCGGACCCGGTGCAACCACATTTACGGTAATGCCTCTGCTGCCCAGGTCTTTTGCGAGGTATTGCGTCAATGTTTCAATGGCCCCTTTCATGGAAGCATACACCGAATAACCCGGTACGCAGATGCGTGTGGATCCCGAAGAGATATTGATGATCCTACCCCCGTCTTGTAATAAGGGAAGTAGTTTTTGCGTCAGAAAATAAACTGATTTGAAATGAACATTGAGAAAATGGTCAAAGTCTGCTTCCGTTACCTGTTCAAAGGGAATGGTTGCGCCCATACCCGCATTGTTAACCAGAAAATCAAAACGGGCATGTCCCCATTTTTCCTGGAGAGTGGCAGTAAGCCTGGAAACAAATTCATCCAGGGAATGAAATTGTGCCATATCCAGCTGGAGGGCAATGGCTTTAGCGCCCTTTGCTTCCAAATCAGCGATCACGGCGTCTGCCGCATCTTTCCGGGATTGATAGGTGATGATCACATCGTGTCCCTTTTCTGCCAGTCTCAGCGCCATGTCTTTTCCCAAACCCCGGCTGCCACCGGTAACCAGTGCAATTTTATTCGTGTGTTCCATAGAAACTCTTTTTATCAATACAAAATTAAACGGTGCTTTGTTTAGCAGGGATTATTTTTCAATCATCCGGATATAGAGATCCTCGACTTTTTTTCGGGCCCAGGGTGTTTTCCGGAGAAAAGTTAGACTTGATTTGATACTGGGATTACTGATGAAACAGTTGATGGGGATATGCTGGCTGAGGGTTTCCCATCCGAAAAAGGCAACCAGTTCTTTTACAATAAACTCCAGTGTTTTTCCGTGTAACGGATCGTTGGGATGATTTTCCATAGGGAATGATCTGGCAGAAAGGATTGGTTTTATTGGGAAAGTACCCGGTGATTTTCTTTTGTGAAAGTCGGAATCTTTTTGATTCCGGCAACCAGAAATTGTCGGACCTGAGAAATATCCTGTTATATTTTTTGTATAGGATCTGTCCGGGATTGCATCCGGGCAAACAAAAATCCCGCAAAAAAATTTTGCGGGATTTTTGATAGTTGGTTAGCCTGACGGATTCTTATCCTGCAACCTGTCTGCGAATGATGTTCAATGCGGCACCTGCTTTGAACCATTCGATTTGCTGCTGGTTGTACGTATGGTTCACCTGGATGTTGTCTTTGCTGCCATCGGCATGTGTAAAGACCATCGTCAGCGGCTTACCCGGTGCAAAATCTGTCAGACCGATAATATCGATGCTGTCGTCTTCCTGTATCTTATCGTAATCGGATTTTTCAGCGAATGTGAGTGCGAGCATTCCCTGTTTTTTCAGATTGGT
>JAGWTX010000390.1 GCA_028875955.1 Bacteroidota bacterium
GGCATGGGATATTGCATTGTCACAATCACCCTATAATTCGATGAACCTCGATTGCGGGCATTATATTGCCGCAGGCGGAAACAACACACCGGAAACCCTGCTGGCCCTGATCGAAGCAAAGCATGATCGAATAACCAGTATGCATATCAAGGACAGGCTGTCCAAACAAAACGGGGGTGCCAACCAGCCCTGGGGTAAAGGGAATACCCCATTACGGGAGATCCTGACCCTGTTAAGAGAAAAAAAATACAAGATCCCGGCAACGATTGAATTGGAATATGACATCCCTGCCGGTTCTGATGCAGTGAAAGAAACCAGGAAATGTTTGGATTTTGCCAGGGAAATCATCGAAAACAGCTAATCAATCAAAGGATGCCAAAATACCTGCTTATTTTTTGTTTGACCTTCTGTTTCTATCCCATGCTGATGGCTCAAAATACCAGTGACCTGTTCATGCAGGCATCCCTGCAAAAACTAAAAAACGCCTATCGCTATACCCTTTCCGTTGCCGAACAGATGCCCGAAGACAAATACGGTTTCAAACCCGTGGAAGCGGAAATGAATTTTGGCGCCCAACTTTTACACCTGTCTGCAAATATGGGTTGGTTATGTTCCAGTTATCTTGGAGGAAAGGATAATCCGGTTACCAAAGCAGATGCACAACTTACCCGAAAAACGGATATCCTGGCAGTTCTGAAAAAAGCGTACCAGTTCGCCATAGTAACGCTGCAACAATATGACCCGGCACATTTGGGGGATAGTGTCCATTTTTTTGCCGGCCCCATGACACAATTACAAATCATCAATTTGTTAAATGATCACCAGACACATCACCGGGCACAGATGTTGGTATATGAAAGATTAAACGGTATCAAGCCACCAGATTATGTGGGTTGGTAAACCATATTGTAAGGAATTTTATCGGTAACAGTCTTTGTTTATAAAGTATGATGAAAAAAATAACTGAACGCCTGAGTTGTGTTTGCGGGTTGCTCCTGGTAACCGCTCTCCTATCTTTCTCACCGGTAAAACATGAAAAGGAAAAAGGGATCCGTTTTATAGAAGCTGACTGGTCCAAAGCCCTTGCAGAAGCAAAGACACAGCATAAACAGATTTTCCTGGATGCCTATGCAAGCTGGTGTGGTCCCTGTAAACTGTTAAAAAAACAGACATTCCCTGATCCCGAAGCCGCTGCCTTTTTTAATGCCCATTTCATCAATATCGCCATAAACATGGAAAAAGGGGTTGGCCCGGCCTTATTGGAGAAATACCGGATCACAGCCTACCCTACGCTGTTAATCACGGATGAGAATGGAAACCTGATTACCTATACAAGAGGACTGATTGGTCCCAAAGACCTGATCGCTTTCGGAAAATATGGGTTACAACTGGCTAAATGATTTTACCATTTTCTTAAAAACCCGAATTGACTGAAATCCGTTTTGTCAGACTATGACAAGCATCAGTCATTTCAATCGGATTCCTTACTGATATCATTCTTTGCGAAAAAAGGATTCCGCAATTTTGCCGGAAAGAAAGCAAATGATAAACAAACCACAATACTGTCAGGCGGAAGAAGCCTTACAGATCATTCAAAGTAACCAACGATTATTCATCCATGGAAGTGCCTGCACCCCTTTATTTCTCATGCGCAAACTGGCAGAACAATCGGCCAGACTCAGGGATGTGGAACTGGTTTTCATCACCGTTCTGGGTGATATAGAAGTCCAGAAACCACAATACCAGCAAAGTTTCCATATTAACTGCATGTTTGTTTCTGCACCCATCCGGGAGGCAGTCAGCGAAGGCCGGGCAGATTATATACCGGTCTTTCTGAGCGACATACCGGATCTTTTCAATAAAAAAATTCTTCCCCTGGATGTGGCCCTTGTTCAGGTATCCCCTCCAGATGAACATGGCTATTGTTCGCTGGGAACGTCCGTGGATATCGCCCGTTCTGCCGTAAACATGGCGGAAAAAGTTATCGCCCAGGTGAACCCGAAAATGCCCCGCACACATGGAGACGGGCTGATCCATATTTCCAGATTTACACATATGGTTTACCACGAAGAGGAATTACCGGAAGTGAATTATGGAAAAAATATTACCAAAGACGAGTTGGCGATCGGGAAAAATATTGCCAGCCTGATCGAAGACGGCAGTACTTTACAAATGGGAATCGGCACGATACCCGATGCCGTTCTGAAAGAACTGACCCACCACAAGGACCTGGGTATCCATACCGAAATGCTGAGTGATGGTGTGATTGATCTGTTTGAATCAGGGGTGATCAATAACCGGCTTAAGAAAATTCACCCCAACAAAGCCGTTACCGGATTTGCGATCGGCAGCCGTCGTTTATACGATTATGTGGATGATAATCCGGCCATCAATTTCCTGGATATCGATTATGTAAACAATCCGCATGTCATCAGAAGAAACCCCAACGTGGTTGCCATCAATAGTGCCATCGAAGTAGACCTTACCGGACAGGTATGTGCAGACAGTATCGGATCAACCCAGTACAGCGGCATCGGGGGGCAAATGGACTTTATGCGGGGTGCGGCATTGAGTGAGGGCGGTAAACCCATCATTGCCCTTACCAGCCGGACCCACAAAGGTGTTCCCCGAATCGTTCCGGGATTAAAGGATTTTGCCGGTGTGGTAACCACCAGGGGCCATATACATTATGTGGTTACAGAATACGGTATTGCCTATCTCTATGGAAAAAATCTAAGACAAAGGGCCCAGTCGCTTATCAATATCTCCCATCCGGATGATCGGGAAATGCTCACCAAAGCCTGTTTTGAAAGATTCAAAAGATTCTGATCAAACAAAACCTGTTTTATCATTCAAACCGATACTTGCAACTTATTGATAAAAAACCAGGGGACTGCAACGCTTATTGATATTTCTTTTCCAGGTTATACAAAACCATCTTGTCGGTTTCATTGATCCTGCGGGTGGTATCCTGTAAGAAATGCCGCTTGAATGAACGGATGGCAGCAGTGGTGTCTTTGATATCATAACCCACAATTCTTAGTGCCAGCAAATAATCAAACTGATCGGGTGCCGGTGTCAACGATTCATCATACCAGAGACCAAATCCATGCTCTGCCAGCTTTTTCCAGGGAAACCGAAAATTCGGGTCATTCTTGCGGGTGGGGGCAATATCGCCATGACCGATAAAATTGGCAGTAGGGATGTTATACTTTTTCTTCAATGTCCC
>JAGWTX010000391.1 GCA_028875955.1 Bacteroidota bacterium
TTCTTCTGTATGGATCGATGGCTTTCTTGGTAGCCAGTTCGCTCCAGATGCCTTTTCTTACATCCGTCATCATTTCATCAAGACTGTAAGTGCCTGCGCCAAAACGCATGGAAGATTCAACCAGTCTGAATAAACGCTGGCCATCCAGCAGGCTGTTCAGCGTATTTGCCTGAACCCTTTCCAAAGTTTCCTGACCAACCGGATTGCTGATCTTGTTCAGGATGTTTTTATCCAGTAACCAGGTTGGGGTTTCAAACAATTGCTTGTTCAGGAAATTAACCGCATCCTTCTGCATGGCTTTCGGAGTGGGTTCATACACATTACCGGCTTCCTCCACACTTTTCAAGGTTTCATATACACCACCCACATTCTTGGTAACATGACCCATATAGCGGTTAAACTGACCGATCACCTGTGCATACATATCACTCAGGTTATCATAATGGTCTGCTTCCTCTACGGTCCAGACAGGTAATTCAGGCAGGATCCTTTTCAGGTTCTTGATGCCATATTCACTGGCTTTTACATTGTTGTCACTCAGGTCTTCGGTCTGCGCCCTAGGATCGGCATTGCGGCCTTCACCACCAAACCATAAGCGGGGATTATTTTTCAGGTTTTCAACAATCCATTTGTTGTTGATGAGTTTGTCTTTTTCAACATCTGATTCGCCGGTATAGGTATAACCCCATTTCAGCGCCCATTTGTCATAATCGCCAATGCGTGGGAACAAACCTGCTTCGGAAATATTGTCTTCGGGTTGTGCGACATAGTTGAAACGTGCATAGTCCATGATGGAAGCGGTATGACCGTTGGCTTCCACCCATGCTTTGTTGCGCAGGTTTTCAACCGGTGTCTTGCTGCTGCTTCCCATATTGTGGCGCAATCCCAGCGTATGGCCCACTTCGTGTGAAGAAACAAAACGGATCAGCTGACCCATCAGTTCATCATCGAATTTCATTTTTCTGGCTTTCGGATCAACGGCTGCGGTTTGAACCATGTACCAGTCGTGCACCAGTTTCATCACATTGTGATACCAGCCGATATGGCTTTCCAGGATCTCACCGCTGCGGGGATCATGTACCTGGGGTCCATAGGCGTTTTCAATATCGGATGCGAAATAACGGATCACGGAATAGCGTGCGTCTTCCAGGCTCATGGTCGGATCGTTGGGCCATTCTTTACCCACAATGGCGTTTTTGAAACCTGCATTCTCAAAGGCTTTCTGCCAGTCGTTGATCCCATCGATCAAAGGTTTCACCCATTGTTTTGGGGTAGCGGGGTCGATATAGTAAACGATTTGTTTGGCTGGTTCCACCAGTTCACCCCGTTTGTATTTTTCCATGTCTTCGGGTTTGGGTTCCAGTCTCCATCTCACAGCGAAGGTTTCATTGTCCACTTTTTGCTGTTCGTCGCTGTAAACCACAAAACGATCTGCAAAGAAGCCCACCCTTGAATCAAACAAACGGCGGTTCATGGGAACTTTGGGTAACAGGATCATGGAAGTATTCAGTTCCAGTGTAACGGCACCGGCTGCGGCGGCAGCGGGTAAGGTCCTGGCGCCGCCTTGTCTGCCCACCGGCTGGGGACCAGCTGAAGGTCCGGCTGTTGCATTATAGGTTTTCACCGTACGGATCTCCGTATTGATCGGGTAAGTGCGGATGCTTTCGATATAGGACCTGTCGGCAGCCAGCGGTCCCAGACCAAAGGAACGTTTGTCATTGGGATCCAGACCCACGATCTGGCTATCGCCTTTGAAAAAGTCGGTAACATCCACTACATAACTGGCGGAATCCTTGCCATAGGCTGCGATGGCCAGGGAAGCGGCGATCGGATCCAGATAGGAGTTTTTAACCGCCCTGGAAATGGCATTGGTGGAATCTGCCATACTGATCAGGGTAACCACCCGGATAAAGACATTCTTGGCGGGTCCTAATTCAAACTGCAGGGTTTGCTGGTTGACTTCTTCCCCGCCGTATTTTCCACCCCCGCCGGCAACCTTGCTGAAACGGCTGACAGCCAGGATCTCACGTCCCAGGATATCCTGGGGGATCTCAAAATAATAGTGGTCATCCACTTTATGAACCGTGAACAGCCCTTTCTGGGTGATGGCTTTCGCGGTAATGACATCCTTGTAGGCCTTGGGACCCTGGGTTCGTGCGGCCGGAGCACCGGGGAAGGCACCTGCATTCCCTCTTGCGCCGGTTGGAACCGAGTCTCTTTGCTGAGCGGTAGCCATACAACCTGCCAATAGCGCAATTGCTAATAATTGTTTTTTCATAATCAGTAGTATAGGTTTGAATAAGTGATAAAGATAGCTGTCAAACACATAAATCGTATATTTTGACTAACGTTCTATATGAATGGTGAAACGGGTTATTTTGTCGGTGAAATTCTTGGGAAACTGTTTATTTTAGCTGTATCTTCCCTGTCCTGAAATCTGCTGAAAAGACCCCGAAAATTGACAAAATGTAAATTTGCGCCTTTCGATAAAATACTTATTTTGTAGGCCCTTTTTTGACTTTTTCAAATATTGTTTTGGTATTTCAAAACAATTTTCAGTAGAATTGCGGGAACAAATTTTTTTAAATCAACTGTAATTTTTAAAAAACCAAAAATCAATTGAATCATGGCTGAAACAAAACCAACTGCAGGTGCTGCGGTAAAAAGCCCATCTTCTGCACAACCTAAGAAGAGCAGTAACTCTATTTCATGGCTTGCGCCAATTTTGTGTGTTATCTGCGGTTACATTATTTGGCGTTTTGTGTTGGGAAATCCAAATAATTTCACGAATCCTGATCCCAATGGTGGTTTTTGGCCCAACCACAAAGGAATTAAACCAACAGCCAGCATTGCCAAGATGTATGAGGGTGGTATCATTGTACCTGTATTGATTGGATGTTTTTTAACAGTAGTGACTTTTGTAATTGAAAGGTTGATGGCAGTAAGCAAGGCTTCCGGTTCCGGAAGTATCGCTGAATTTGTGCGCACCGTTCAGTTTCACCTGGCTAACAAAGAAGTTGACAAAGCCATTGCCGCCTGCGATAAGCAAAAAGGTTCTGTGGGCAATGTAATGAAAGCAGGTCTGAAAAAATACAAAGAGATGATCACCAATACCGAACTCGTAACCGAGCAGAAAGTATTGAATATCCAGAAGGAAGTGGAAGAAGCCACGGCGCTGGAATTGCCGATGCTGGAGAAAAACCTGGTGTTCCTGTCTACCA
>JAGWTX010000392.1 GCA_028875955.1 Bacteroidota bacterium
GCATCCCGTATGATCCATTGGATGATCCGGGGCGAACAATTTCTGCCTTATATCTCGATGGCTTATTTATTGCTGATCGTATTTCTTTCCATACGCTGGATGATGGGTTACCACCAAACCCAGGAGATCCGATCCAGGGGTTTGCAAAAAATGCCTGTCAATTATCGGCTGTTTGTTTCGCGTATTGCGGAACAGTTGGGTATCAGCCGTAAAATCCAGGTATACTTATCCGAAGCGGTAAGCACGCCTCTTACCATCGGCTTCCTGAAACCGGTTATCCTGGTACCGCTGGCCAGTGTCAATCACCTCAGTACCGAGCAGATGGAAGCCGTCTTGCTGCATGAACTGGCTCATATAAAACGGTACGATTATCTCGTGAACATCCTATTATCCATTGCTGAAATCAGTTTGTTCTTTAATCCTTTCACCCAGCTGTTAAGCAGACAGATCAAAAAGGAAAGGGAGAATAGTTGCGACGACTGGGTTTTGCAATACCAGTACAATGCAGGTTCCTATGCCGAAGCGCTTTTGCGGATCGCCTGTCTCCAGGCAACCCCTGCATTGGCCATGAGTGCTACCGGACAGAAAAACGAGTTACTGGTTCGCGTGAAAAGGATGATCGATCAAAAAGAAAATCAGTTTAATTACCGCAGGCAGTTATTGGCCTTCGTACTGGTTACCGGAATCCTATCCTCCATCGCCTGGCTGAATCCGATCCAGCCAACGCATGCGAATACGGAAGCAACAGCAATGAAAGCGGGGAAACTGGTACTCAATAAAAAACATCCTGCCTATTCTGTCGAACCCGTTTCCGCACATGTAGACAATCCCCTTTTCAATCCGGTATTTTTTCTTTCCAAACCCTTGCAGGCAGAAATGAAAAAGAATATTGCGGATGCACAAAAGGAAATAGACAACACTGTAGCTCCCAGGGATCTGGTGCAAAACAGTTCCGATAAACCTGACCTGATCACTTCCATTTCACCCCTGGTGGCAGGTGCCCTTGAACAGGCATCCAACGCATTCAACCAGGTAAAAGCCGATATACGGATTCCAAAAGAAGAGATGGCAAAAGCCAAAGCAGAAATGGCCAGAAGTTTTCAGAAAGACAGTTTGTTTTTTACACCCGCCATGCAACAGGAAATTTCAGATGCGATCAATCAATCCATGGAAAAATCAAGTGTGGCGATAAGACAGTCTAAGAAAGCCATCGCTGAAATGGCCAGAAATGCCCATCAGATTTCCATCGATAAACAAAAAATGCAAAAGGATATTGAAGATGCCATGCAGGTGATGAAACAGTTCAAAACCATCGGTTTGGAAAAAGTGGTTCAGGATGCGCTGGAGCAGACAAAAAACCTGTTTGATACGGAAAATATATCCGGAGAATGGAAGCTGGATCTGCCGATCCTGGCCCCCAAAAATCCCCCAAAAAACAAGAATCAAAACCATACGATCAGCACCCATCCAAAAGTTTCCGTTACATATTCCCATTCTGCCAACGGCCAGGGGTTGGTGACAGAAACGGAAAATACCCAGCCCATCGTGCTGACAACTTCAGATCTGACAACTCCGCTTCCGGTGGCGATAACAGACATGTATATAGACCCTGTTGCCGGAACACTTGTCATCAATGATGTACCCATCCGATTGAAAACACTGAATGCCTTGATTGCGCTCCGCAATGCAGCTTTAAAGGAAAAGATCCGGATGAAAAGAATACCCACCGTTCGATGGGAGAAATGGGAAGATACCACTGGTGTTTCCCAACAAAGGTCTTTCCCTGTGCTGATCCAATGGCAGTAATCAGCAGCCGTTTACCAGAGATTACGCGGACACCAGTCGCCATATTTGTTTCCCAGTAAAAAACCGATCAGGATTTCGTGGGTACCGCGGCTAACGGTATTCAGGTTGGAAGTCTGTGCATCATAGGAATACCCGATATTGATGCTATGATTGAGGTTCACCCCTATCATGGCCGCAAAACCATCCTGGTATCGGTAAGAAGCCCCGGCCCAAAGCAGGTCCTGGTATTGAAATTTGGCATTCAGGTCAAAACCCAGTGGTAAAGGTGTGATATAACGGATCAGCATGGAAGGCAGGAAACTGATGTCTTCATTGACAGGCATCCGGTATCCCGCACTCAGAAACAAATGGGGTAATAATTTTCCATTCTGCAGATACACAGTATTATCAGAAAAAGCCAGCTGCTGCGGAACGATCTGCTGGGCAGCCAGTCCGAGAAAATAATCCTTTGAATACAACCAGAGACCCGCGCTGATATCGGGTTTGATGCGATTGATCAGACCACTGCCTGCCACCGCAGGATCAACGGTCGTGCCTCCGAAATTCAATTTGCTGGCGTCGAGACTGACATTGGTAAAACCCACCGAAATCCCACCCGATAAACTGGTTGTGGGTGAAATACCCATATGATAGGCATAGGTTCCATAGGCTGCAAAACGGTTGAGGGGGCCTGTACGGTCATTGATCAGGGTAAACCCAACTCCCTGATGCGGTTCGGCAGAAGTATAGTCCTGCCAGTATGCCTGTCCCCTGGGATTCTGGCCACTGGCATGAAAACTGGTGGCGGATTCCCGGTCATAATCACTCTTTTTCAAAGGGCCATGTATCGTGAAATAAGTGGTTACCGGCGCATCCTGCAAACCCACCCATTGTAAGCGGTGACTGGCTTTTACATCCCAGTAATTTTCAATTCCTGCCACAGCGGGATTGATGATATAATTGTTCATGATATACTGTGTATAGTAAGGCCTTTGTTGCGCCTTTGCGAACAATAGCAGAAAACAAGCCAGCACAGTCATGAATTGCTTTAACATCTTCAACGTTTATTTGATAATCGTTACCGATCCTGAAATAACGGAACGGCCATTTCTCGGATTGATGATATAATAATAGGTTCCCACCGGTAATGACTTCCCGTTATAGGTTCCATCCCAATCTACGGAATATCCGGTTGACCGGAAAACGATCTGACCATACCGGTTATACACTTCCACGCTGGCCCCGGGATAACTTTCCAGGTTTTTGATCCGCCAGGTATCATTGATCCCATCCCCATTGGGTGAAAAGGCATTGGGTACTTCCGGTCCTTTCAATACTTTGATAAAGATAGTATCAGAAACCGAACAACCACCCACTCCTGTTAACGTTAACCGGTAGGTGATATCATCGTTTGGCATGGTAACCGGAGT
>JAGWTX010000393.1 GCA_028875955.1 Bacteroidota bacterium
AAAGCAGAAGACAGGTCAGGTAAGCTGGTGGTGGAAAAATTATCCGGTTGGCAGATTGAAACCTCAGAATATACCGTGATACCGGATGATGCCAGCGCCATTAAAAATGCACTGGAGGAAAACAAATCAAAAGGCATACCGCTTTTAATTTTTGTCGGAGGTACCGGCGTTTCCCCAAGGGATATCACACCTGAAACGGTAAAACCTATGCTCGACAGGGAGCTGACCGGTATTATGGAACATGCCCGCAGATATGGGCAGGATCGGATGCCTTATGCCATGTTATCCAGGAGCGTAGCGGGGTTTGCAGGAGATACCCTGGTGTTGACTTTTCCCGGATCTGCAAAAGGGGCAATTGAATACATGGATGCTTTGTTTCCGCAGGTGTTGCATGTATTTGCCATTGCGAAAGGAGGAAAGCATGATGAAAAGCCTTTGGATCAATCTACCACTTCATAAATATGTAGGGCTTCCTGTTTGTTTTTGACGCTTACCTCTCCGATGGGTTTGCAGTTAAAAGATTCTTTTACCTGTTCATAAGCTTGTTTCGTGATGACGATCTGACCCTCTTTGGCCACAGATTGCAAACGGGCTGCCGTATTCACTACATCCCCCACCACAGTATAATCCAGCCTTCTTAAATTGGCTGAACCGATATTGCCTGAGATCAATTCTCCGCTATTGATGCCGATAGAAACCTTGGGAAGGAAAGCGTTGTTGTCGGAATTGCCGGAAATGTGCTGTAATTTTTCCCTGACCGCCAATGCTGCATCAATGGCCCTGTCGAGGTGGTATTCCCCTCTGAAAACGGCCATGATCGCATCTCCGATAAATTTATCGATATGACCTTTTTGTACCAGGATTTCCTTTACCATCACATCAAAATAATTATTTAGCATCTTCACTACCGTATCTGCGGGTGAAGTTTCCGTGATAGCCGTAAAACCACAGATGTCTATGAACATGACGGTTGCTTCCACGGTTTCGTTGACCAGCAAGGATTCTTCAAATTGCTGGCTTCCCATGAATTTCAGAACCGTTTCATCCACATACATCCTGAGTATATTATTTTCCTTGATGGCCTGCAAGGTCTCATTCAGCTGGGCAACATGTTTGATGGTTTTCTCGATGGTCAGTTCGAGGTCCTCAAAATTCACGGGTTTGCAAACAAAATCAAAAGCACCCCGGTTCATGGCGCTTCTGATATTCTCCATATCGCCATAAGCCGAAACCATCACGGTTTTCAGCAGGGGATTGGTTTCGTTCAGTTTGCTTAACAGGGTAAGTCCGTCCATTTCGGGCATGTTGATATCGCTGAGCACGACAGAAATGTCCGGATGCTGTTCGATTTTCAAAATGGCATCATTGCCATTCATCGCAAAAACAAATTCATATTTTTCCTCACGGATCTGTTTCCGGAATTTTTGTTTGATCAGTGTTTCCAGATCGATCTCATCGTCTGCAACTAAGATTTTCGCCATTATTGAATCTTTAATTTTTCCTTTAAAAGGGTGAAATCCACAGGTTTGGTTAAGAAATCATCCGCTCCCAGCTTCATTGCCTGGTTATAGTTTTCTGCGTCACCATATGCGGTAATCATCATCACCACCGGTGGCGGGGTATGGTATTTGTGTTTGATCTGGTCAAGCAGTTCCAGGCCGCTCATACCCGGCATATTGATATCAGACAGGATCAAAACGGCTTCATGGTGATTGGTATTCAGGTATTCCAGTGCCATTTCACCGGAAATGGCAAAAGCAAAGTCAACCAGTCCTTCCCGTATTTCTTTCCGGAATCTTTGCTGGAAGAGGTTTTGCATGTCTGGTTCGTCATCTACAACAAGTATTTTCATCATATGTTTTTTTAAAATTATTGAATAGGTAATATGATTTGAAAGGTTGCGGATTCACCCTCCACCGTGTGGGCTACCAATTCACCCTGGTGTGTTTTGGTGATAATATCATAGCTCATGGATAATCCCAGTCCGGTTCCTTCTCCCGTAGGTTTGGTGGTGAAAAAGGGTTGGAAGATCTTATCCATCACTTTTTGGGGGATGCCCTGTCCGTTGTCCTTAACGGTGATAATGATTCTATCCGCTGTCCTTTTTGTGCCTACAAAAACGGTTGGTGTATACCCTTCCAGCCCTTTTTTCTTTTTATCGGTAACCGCATAAAAGGCATTGGTGATCAGGTTTAATATTACCCTGCCGATATCCTGTGAAACCACATTGATCATACCGATTTCCGGATCAAAGTCGGTTTCCAGGGTGGCGTTAAACGATTTGTCCTTTGCGCGTAACCCATGATAAGCCAAACGCAGGTATTCATCTGCTAAAGTATTGATATTGGTAGGTTCCTTGATCCCGGTATTGCTGCGACTATGTTGCAGCATGCCTTTTACAATGGCATCGGCTCGTTTCCCATGGAAGTTTATTTTCTGTTCATTTTCCTGGATGTCCTTTGAAAGCAGTTTAGCCTCAGAATAATTCCCGTTTTCCATCTCCTGTTTCATCTCCTCAATGAGTTCGGTATTCACTTCGGAAAAATTATTCACAAAGTTTAAAGGGTTCTGGATCTCATGGGCAATGCCGGCTGTGAGTTCACCAAGCGAAGCCATTTTTTCAGATTGGATCAATTGTTTCTGTGTATTTTTCAATTCAAGCAAAGTGATCTCCAGCTCCTCTTTCTGTTTATGTAATTGGGTATTGGCTTTTTGCTTTTGCTTATTATTTCTGTATAAGACAAGTGCCAGGATTAGAACAACTGTTATGATACTGATCAGTCCGTAAATTTTTAGTTTCGTCTGGTATTGCTGTTCGGCTTCCTTGCTTTGTTGTTCCAGTTGCTGCTTACGCGCCGCTTCATTAAAGGAAAGCGTTTGAAACTGTCTTAATTTATTGGCGTTGTAGAGTTTATCTTTTAGTGTTACCGATAGCAGCAGGTATTTGTAAGCACTGTCTGTCTGGCCATTGATTTTATACAATTGCGCAATTAAGGGGCTTAACTCTGCTATATAGGTGTCAGTATTCTCACCCCATGACTGAACCGTCGATTTGTTGTTTTGTATCAAGGCCATTGCCTGTTTTACACAATACAAGGCAGAATCTATCTGGCCTTTTTTTTGGAAAAGCTTAGCCATTCCTTCAAAAGCACTAGCTCCCAGTTGGGGACTGATGGATAATATAAATGATTTCGATAAAACCAATCGATAATGA
>JAGWTX010000394.1 GCA_028875955.1 Bacteroidota bacterium
TATACGAAACTCCCATGTATATACTTCGCAATTCACCCACATTGGCAGTCATTGGCGAAACTATTGAAAGCCTAAATTAGCCCAGTTTATTTGCTCATTTGGCTTTGCACTCTCCTGCTTCAGTAAAAAAATATTGAAATGATTATCGAATTGGTAAAACCATCCTGTTCAGGAGCACCACAATCCATTAAACTGGATAGTGTAATTTCTACAACAGCCCCCTATCTTATCCTATCTCCCTCAACCTCACCTGCGTTTCCCCAACTTCCAAACGATGCACCACCCCAATCTTCAAAGCATAATTGGGTGTTGCATGGCTTACGGGGAAATCAAAAGAAACCGGGTAATCATAGTCCGTAAGATGACTATGGAGGATGGTAAAGACATCCTGACCGAATGGGGTGACCGTATCCTTCATTTCGGTAAAGCCCCCGAGGATCAATCCGGAAAGTGAGGAAAGCATGCCTGCCCTTTTCAACTGAATCAGCATGCGGTCGATATTATACAGGTATTCTCCCACATCTTCCAAAAACAAAATCTTTCCCTTTGTCTGGTAGGAGGATGCAGATCCGATCAGGTGTGCGACCAGTGACAGATTTCCACCGATGAGTTCTCCTTCTGCCGTTCCCATCCGGTTCAGTGGGTGTGCCGGACAAACATAATTTGCCCGCTCACCTGACAATGCTTTTTTGAGGGATACTACATATTCATTCTCAGCGCCCTTCTCCTGAAAAGCGCCTGCCATGGGCGCATGCAGGGATGCAGTAAGCTGTGTCTGGTACAGATGCGCCTGCAACACGGTGATATCACTGAAACCGATCAGCCATTTGGGATTTTTTTGGAAAGCATGCATATCCAGCTGGTCGATGATCCTGCTCATACCATAACCGCCTCTTGCACAAAGCACTGCTTTGATACCCGGGTCATCCAGCATATTTTGTAAATCGGCAAGACGTTCTGCATCCGTACCAGAAAAATAATGGAACTGATGACCCACCGTATTACCCACCACTACTTCGTAACCCCATTCCTGCAGGGCCTGGATACATTCAGTGGTTTTTTCATAAGGCATAAATCCCGAAGGGCAAACCAGTCCGACCCGGTCGCCCTTTTTCAGATAGGGAGGAATTGTGATCATGTACTTGTCGATTATTTTTTTGGCTTGTTCTTTACCGGGGAAACCGCACTGTCCTTTTTCCTCCCCGCTTCCCGCAATGCTTTATCGATCAGCATTTCCAGCTGACCATTCACGCTCCGGAAATCATCCGATGCCCATTTTTCCAGGAGTGCATAAGTATGCGCATCGATGCGTAAGACAAAAGATTTTTTTTCCAAAACCAGTCTTTTATTGGTACAAAGTACCGGTATTCAAAACAGGGGTTGCTGCCTTTTCACCACAGAGAACAACCATGAGGTTACTCACCATGGCCGCTTTCTTTTCCTCATCCAGTTCCACGATATTTTTTTTGGAAAGCATTTCCAATGCCATTTCCACCATCCCTACGGCACCTTCCACGATCTTGCTTCTGGCAGCTACAATGGCAGTTGCCTGTTGCCGCTGTAACATGGCACCGGCGATTTCGGGTGAATAGGCCAGGTGACTGATCCTCGCTTCGGTGATCTCGATACCCGCTTTGGATAAGCGGTCATTCAATTCCTGTTCAAGCAGGGCGATCACTTTGTCGCCTCCATCCCGGAGGGTGATAGCAGCCGTTTCATCTTCAATGCTGTCGTAAGGACAGGTGGATGCCATGTGACGCAAAGCTGCTTCACTCTGGTTCACCATGTATTGTGAAAAATCGACCACATCAAATACCACCCGGTAGGTATCCTTGATCTGCCAGAGGATCACCGCGGCAATTTCGATGGGATTCCCCATTTTATCGTTCACTTTCAGCTTGGTGCTTTCCAGGCTCTGGGAACGAAGGTTCACTTTCTGACGGCTGTACAGGGGATTGGTAAACATGAGCCCGTTGTCTTTTACCGTACCCATGTACTTGCCAAAAAAGGTCAGCACCGCTGCAAAATTGGGTTGTATAATATAGAGGCCCTTACTCAAAAAGATGATGGTGGCAGGTATCAGAACCATCATGACCAGGGCACCGGTTTCCGGGGCCTGTTCGCTATGGCCTGCCTGGTTGGAAATGAGCAGCAATTCAGCAAAAAGCAGGGCCAGAATGGCCAGGACTACGGGAAACCCGGAGAACCCTTTTTTGGTATTTTCCATTTTGATTTATTTTGATATTAAAATGATATCAAATTTAGGATTTGTTTTTCCCATTTCCAAGATTTCAGGTTGAAATGTTCAAATCCTTCACATGACTTACTTTTGCAGCTGCCGACAACGGCTTAAACGTGTATATGAAGAAGGAACCCAAAAGATACCT
The DNA here is from genome assembly GCA_028875955.1 of Bacteroidota bacterium. Classification (GTDB taxonomy): domain Bacteria; phylum Bacteroidota; class Bacteroidia; order Chitinophagales; family Chitinophagaceae; genus Sediminibacterium. The sequence continues at coordinate 2,388 of JAGWTX010000394.1, forward strand.
GATCACTTCGGCCTTACCCTATGCCAACGGGTTAAAACATATCGGGCACCTGGCAGGTGCCTATCTGCCTGCAGATATCTATGTCCGCTATCTGAAAGCCCAGAAAAGGGATGTTGTTTTTGTTTGTGGCAGCGATGAGCATGGCACTGCCATACCCATCCAGGCAACCAAGGAAGGAACCACAGCGCGTGCGATCATAGATAAGTACCATCCCATCATGGAACAGAATTTCAAGGACCTGGGAATCGGATTCGATATCTATCACCGGACCAGCTCCCCCCTGCATCATGAGACCGCTCAGGAATTTTTCACCCGGTTGAATAATAACGGCGATCTCGAGACCCGTGAAACGGAACAATATTTCGACGAGCAGGCGCAAAGTTTTCTGGCCGACCGGTATATCAAGGGTACCTGTCCGAATTGTGGCTATGACAGCGCCTATGGAGACCAGTGCGAGAACTGTGGCAAGAGCCTGAGTCCGGATGAACTGATCAACCCGGTCAGCACCTTGAGTGGCAACGCACCCATCAAGAAACTCACCAAACACTGGTACCTGCCGCTGAACAGACATGAGGATTTTTTACGCAAATGGATCCTGACAGACCACGCCCATGACTGGCGCCCCACCGTGCTGGGTCAGTGCAAAAGCTGGATCGATGGGGGTCTGCAGCCCAGAGCCGTTACACGGGATCTTGACTGGGGTGTGAAAGTGCCTCTGCCCGAAGCGGATGGCAAAGTATTATATGTCTGGTTTGATGCTCCCATTGGTTATATCAGTGCCACAAAACAATGGGCATTGAACAACGACAAGGACTGGCGTCCC
>JAGWTX010000395.1 GCA_028875955.1 Bacteroidota bacterium
GTGGTACCAAAAATGGTTCATTCTTTTTGTCAGGGTCCAATTTCAAACAGTCGGGTATCGTTCCCAATACGGATTACACCAAAACCACATTCCGTTTTAATGGCGAACAGAAATACGGCCGTTTGACCCTGAATGCAAACGTGGCCTATTCCATTGCGAATATCAACAGAACCCTTACCACAGCCGGTTTGTACGGAAGCGGTGTAGGAAGTATGCAGGCCTTGTATACTTTCCCGCAAACCTTCAATATAAAGAATTATGTCAATCCGGATGGTTCACAGCATCGGATCTTTGATGGTACGCTTCCATTGGAAGGCGATATCGACAATCCCTATTGGATCATCAACAGTGATGATTTAACCTCACAAACCAAAAGGATCACCGGGGGCTTAAACGGTAATTTCAAAGTAGCCAGCTGGTGGGATGTAACCGCGCGTTTAGGGTATGACCAGTATGCAACCAATGATTATACCTATATCGCACCGGGGTCTGCACTATCTCCGCTTTATCAGAATGGACGTTTGAGCAAAGATCTGCTTGACTATACCTATATAACCACCACCCTGATGAGTAATTTCCATAAGACATTTGGTGCATTTGATACGCACCTGATGCTGGGAACTACTTCTGAGAGTACCACAACCACCAATCAGAACCATTGGGGATATAACTTTATTACTGCGGGTACCATCAGTTTTGCCAATATGGCAACCACCAATAAGTTTTTTACAGATGGTATAACAGAAAAGAGATTGGTGGGAGGTTATGGTGAAGCAGGGGTGTCTTATAAAACCATCGCATTCCTTACCATAACAGGGCGTAATGACTGGTCTTCAACTTTACCCATCGAGAACAACTCCTATTTTTATCCTTCCGTTAGCGGTTCATTCGTATTCACAGAATTGATGCGCAGGAATCCGATTCTTTCCTTTGGTAAGGTGAGAGCCAGCTGGGCCAGAGTGGGTAAGGATGCAAACCCTTATGCTACCAATACCTATGTAAATTCCCCGATCTCGATCGGTTCATTTACCGGAATCGGGAACCAGTACTATGCAGGTAACCCCATCCTGATTCCTGAAATTCAGGACTCATGGGAAGTGGGTGGTGAATTCAGGTTCCTGAACGGACGTATCGGATTGGATTATACTTATTATCACAGCCAGACAAAAAATCAGATCGGCCAGCCCCGTTTGGCACAATCCGGAGGATTCATATTCAGTACGCTGAATTCCGGATCTGTGATCAACAAGGGTATGGAAATTGCGATTACCGGCAAACCTGTCGTAACAAAGAACCTTTCATGGGATGCGACACTGAATTTCTCCTATAACCAGGGCCGATTGGGCGCATTTATTCCCGGGGTAGCTTATTTCTATCCAACCGACGCCCAATTTGGTACGATAAAAGCGGCTTCGATTCCTAATGGCGGGTATTTCCTGGGTATGACCGGTCAGTCCTATTTCCGTGAAACCGATGCCAATGGCGTTGAAATCCCCAACGGACGTTACCTGGTAGACCCCACCACAGGTTTCTATAAGGTAAACAATACGAACCCGGTTGTGGGTAACCGTGAACCGGATTATTTGGTTGGATTTAACAATACCATCCGCTACAAAAAATTAACCGTAGCCATTCTTTTCGACATTCGGAAGGGAGGTGCGGTGTTTAATGGTACAGAGTATGCGCTGGTGGCAAACGGCCAGAGCAAATTGACCACACTGAATGACCGTCAGTCTGTTACCGTTACCGGCGTGAACAGCCTGACAAAAGCCGATTTTAACCAGACTTATACTGCTGGTCAGAATTATGTGATCAACGGGACCACTTATGCGGGTAGCTATCTGATTCAGCAATACTGGCAGAATTATGCAGCCAACTCCTATAATTTCATTACATCGGTTAACTGGGTGAAACTGCGTTCATTGTCACTGAACTATGATTTTTCAGATTATTTCAAGAATAAAAAGATCATCAAGGGATTATCCGCAACATTGGTAGGAACCAACTTGTTTACATGGACAAATTATAAAGGAATGGATCCCGAGGTAAGTGCTGCCGGGGGAACAGGTGGTTCAGGTTCTACAGGTATCGATTACCTGGGAGTACCTGCAACAGCCAGTTTGACTTTCGGAGTAAACATTACTTTTTAATTAAAGAAAAAACAGATTATGAAAAATTATAAAAACATATTACTGGTTTCCCTCCTCGTGTTGGGGCTGACCTCCTGTAAGAAATTCCTGGATGTAAACACGGATCCCAATAACCCGAATAACCAAAGTGTGCTGGTTCAAAACAGGTTGCCCTGGATTGAGCATTTTTACCAGTACACGGCGGGTGTTACCAACTATCGTACATCCTGCCAGGCAGGGATTTATTATTCCACCAGTGCCGCTCCCAATTCGTTCAGCACAACCTGGCAATGTTCCAGTTCCAATGTGACAACCCCTTACCAGACTTTTTTTATTGAAGTTTCTTCCAACCTGGTGGATATGTATAATACGGCAAAAAAGCAAGGGGCCTATCATTATATGGCAGCAGCCGATGTGTTCCATGCCATGGGTTTTATGGAAATGCTGGATCTGTACGGAGAAATGCCGTATACCGAGGCAGGTACCGGAAACCCTAGTCCGAAACCGGATGATGGTAAAACGATCTACAATGGGTGTATGTCAAAATTGAATGAAGCGATCAGTCTCTTTAGTAAGACCCAGGATGCTGGTGTTCCTTCTCTTGCCACAGGAGACCTGTGGAATGGCGGGGATGTGACAAAATGGATAAAAATGTGCTGGGGGCTGAAAGCTCGTTATATGCTGAAGCTTTCCAAAAAGGCCGATTTGTATAATGCAGATTCCATTCTTTACTGTTTATCCAAAGGTCCTCAATCCATTGCAGACAATGTAGTCGGACCAGGCTTTAACAACAGCACGGTAACCGATTATCTGTATGGTGATCCGGTTGTAACCAACGGAAACTTTGACTATGCTGCCTATGGCAGTACGGTCCGTATTTCTCAATACTATTATAACTTGTTAACCAATATGCGTGGTGCCGGTGTAACGGATCCCCGTATGAGCAAGATCGTACCTTCTTATATGACCGGTGTTAAGCTGGATGCCAACGGAAAAGTTTCTTCGTATACCTGGACACGTTCACAGGGTGTGGATTCCTATGGTCCGGCAACCAGGCTGTTAAAGGGAGGTGC
>JAGWTX010000396.1 GCA_028875955.1 Bacteroidota bacterium
TTCTGGTCTTTTTTCACTTTACCCGTCACTTCGCTTACCAGATGAATCACATGACTGTAATATTGTACCTGTCTGTACTGACTCACTTCCACTTTCTCACAAGCCCGGCTCAGATCGTTTCTGGCAAGATCAACCAGCATAACATGTTCTGCATTTTCCTTGGCATCAGCCAGTAAACGGTTTGCCATTTCCTGGTCAATCGCATCATCACCGCTTCTTTTGAATGTGCCGGCAATGGGATGTACGACTGCCTTACCCTGCTGTATGATCAGTTGCGCTTCCGGTGAGGAACCCATCAGTTTATAATCACCATAATCAAAAAAGAAGAGATAGGGGGAAGGGTTGACAGAACGGAGTGATCGGTATACATTGAATTCATCACCGGTAAAAGACTGCTGGAACCGCCTGCTTAACACAATCTGGAACACATCGCCCCTGAGACAGCGCTGGATCCCCTGCTGCACCATTTCACGATAGGCCTGATCCGTCATATTGGAAACCTCGTCCCTGCCTGCTTTGAATGGAAAGACCGGAACATCCTTGCTTCTGATCAGGGACTCCACAACCGCCAGTTCTGATTCCACACCGGGAACAAGGTTTTCGCAAATAATCAGCTCATCCTTGAAATGATTGAATGCAATCACATACTGGTACAGCCGGTACCGCATCAGGGGAATGGCGAGTGGTTCCTGCTCTGTATTCTGAAACCGGATCGTATCAAAAAACTGAACCGCATCGTAGGTAGTGTATCCAAATAAACCCTGCGCAAAAAGGGCTTCTTTTTCCGGGGGTCGCTGCACATCGAATCTTTGCATAAATGACCATAACTGATCAGGAACGGCCGCTATATTATCAATAGCGGTCTTCTCCGGTTTCTGCCCGGGGTATTTGCATTCGATACTGCGGGTCGAACTGATTTCTATTCCGGCAATGGCATTGATGCCGATAAAGGAATAACTGTTTTCCACCACATGGTGATCAGTGCTCTCCAGTAAAACAGTATCCCGGAAACGATCCCTTATTCTGAGATAAATGCCAACAGGTGTATATACATCAGCCAGCATTTTCTTGCATCGGGTCTTTAATTCGGTCTTTTTCATATTCTTTCAGGGCTTCTGCAGAAGCTGTTATTAAAAAATGATTCCTGTCAATTGCTATCATCCCTTTACGGGGGTCATTAAAAAACCCCGACAGGATTTGTCGGGGTTCTGAATACTATTCAAAAAGTACTGGCTATGCCATTACATTCCCCGAACGGAGTTTGTATGCCACCACCAATATTGATTTATGTTTTGTTTCATTGCTCAGCAAATTTGGGGGAGAATCGGCTGAAAAACAAATTTTTTTTATCAGGGTCCTGCTTGCCCTAACTTCATGTCAACAATTTTACTATGAAATATTCCTTGTTCTCCCTCTTCCTGTTTCTGATCCAGGGCATTTCACTGTGTGCCCAGGAAACCGATTCTGCCTATCTGTTGCAACCCGACCGCGTATTTGATGGGCGGAACATGCATGAACACTGGGATGTATGGGTAAAGGGCCATCAGATCATGGATGCAGGGGAATCCGGAACCCTTCACCCCACCGGACCTTTTACAACCCTTGTATTAAAGGGTGCCACACTTTTACCGGGATTGATTGAAGGGCATTCACACCTGTTTCTACACCCATATAATGAAACCAAATGGGATCAGCAGGTATTGAATGAATCGATAGCAGAAAGAACCGCCAGGGCCGTAGTCCATGCCCGGAATACCCTGATGGCGGGTTTCACCACCGTCCGAGACCTGGGTACCGAAGGAGCGGGTTATTCGGATGTGGGTCTGAAGGAAGCCATCGGGAAAGGCATCATACCCGGCCCCAGAATGATTGTTGCCACCAGGGCCATCGTAGCCACCGGCAGTTATGGCCCAAAAAGAAAAAACCTGGAACACCAGCTGGTGCGGGGTGCAGCGGAAGCGGATGGATATGATGCCCTCATCAAAGAAGCCAGAACACAGATCGGGAACGGGGCAGACCTCGTAAAGGTTTATGCCGATTATAGATGGGGACTGGAAACTGATATTTCAGAACCGACCTTCACGCTGGAAGAATTGAAAACAGTGGTAGCCGTTGCCAGCAGCAGCGGTCGTGAAGTGGTTGCACATGCCAGTACGGCAGAAGGCATGCGGAGAGCAGCGCTTGCAGGTGTCGCTACCATTGAACACGGCGACAATGGGACCAAAGAGATTTTCGATTTGATGAAAGAACACAATGTGGCCTATTGCCCAACGCTTAGCGCAGCTGAAGCAACCGCTTCCTATGACGGATGGAAACCGGGGACATTGCCCGAACCGGTTAGGGTAAGCACCAAAAGAAAAAGTTTTGCTTTAGCCTTACAGGAAGGCGTAACGATTTGCATGGGTGGCGATGTGGGTGTGTTTACACATGGTGATAATGCCCGTGAAATGGAAGCCATGGTAAGATACGGCATGAAGCCCCTGGAAGTATTACGGAGTGCTACTTCAGTGAATGCAAAGGTTTTTGGATATGGAGATAAGATCGGAAGTATCCGGAAGGGGATGCTGGCTGATCTGATTGCGGTATCGGGAAACCCCGCTGATACCATTTCTGCTATCCGGAATATAAGACTGGTAATGAAAGAGGGGCACATCTATTCAGCACCGCTGACCCATTCATCTAAAAATCATCCATGAAAAAAACAGGTTTTATTATCTTATTCCTGCTCAGCACTTTTTTTCTTTCTGCCCAGCAGGTTCAGGCTGATGCCATTTTGGGTACCTGGCTCAATGCCACAGGGAAAGGACAGATCCAAATCTATAAAACAGGGAATGCTTTTTTTGGAAAGATTGTCTGGCTCAAAGAACCCAATGGCCCCGGGGGTAATCCCAAACTGGATACCAATAATCCCGACCCCCTTTTACGATCAAAACCCATTATCGGTACGGAAGTGTTGCGCAACTTTCATTTTGATACCGATCAATGGACCGGTGGCCGGATCTATGATCCGCAAAACGGAAAAGACTATAAATGCATCATCAAATTAAAGGATGCGCAAACACTGAGTCTCAGGGGATACATCGGTGTCTCTCTTTTTGGAAGAACAGAAGTCTGGACAAGGGTGAAAAAATAAATCCGTTCTCCTTCACGCCTGTCCGACATCTTCCTGCTCTTATAAAACACCTTTTGTTGAGGGCAGA
>JAGWTX010000397.1 GCA_028875955.1 Bacteroidota bacterium
GAAGCCATCATTGCCAAAAACAAAAAAAAGGTGCTGGCCCTGTTTGGTCACCCACGTTTAAGTATAACCCAGAAAAGACTGGAATCGTTCAAAGAGGTTTTTGCAAAAGCCTCGCCCCGAACCCAGATCAGTTATGCCTTTCCCGAACAATCGATGCCGGCCAAAGCTGCCACGCTGGATGCGCTGGACCAGCCCGAAAAACCGGATGTGATCTTTTGTATGGGTGATCTGATCCTGATCGGGGTGATGTATGCCCTCCATGAAAGAAACCTGCGGGTGCCGGAAGACATTGCGGTGATCAGTATCAGCAATGGTTTATTACCCACCCTATACAATCCCAAAATCACCCATGTGGAAACCAGTGGCTATAAACTGGGCAAACGTTCCTTCAGCCAGATGCTGGCCCGCCTGAACGGGAATACACAGGAAGTGGAAGAAGTGTTTATCGAATCGGAACTCGTAGAAGGTGGTTCGATATAGGGGCCGGGATGAATGACCCTTTCTGTAAAATCATCTTATTTACGATTTACTTCTCCGCATAGTCTCTGGAAGTGGAATTTGCGGCTTCGGAGAAGTAATTTATTCTTACTTGCACTAAACCCCTGCATGTCGATATTAATAACTGCTTCTAAGCCGCAGTGTCTCCCGCCAGGGGACCCTGCGGGTAAAGAATCACCATTGTACAAGTTATTTCCCATCCCCCTCCACCAAACAAAACGAATACGCGTCCAAAACCAGGTATTCATGATCTGCCCCAACCGTATATTTTTTCCCGGTCCAGTGATCATAGAGTTGCCTGGGTGCCGCGCCGTGCTCTTTGAATGTGTACCAGGTAAGATAGGAGGCTTTGTTGCTGAAATTAAAAAGACAATACAGTTTTGTGTCCTCACTGGAACGCAAACAGCCTGCCACATGAATATTATGCGGCGTTAACCAGCGCAGGTTTTTCCTGTCGGCCAGTACGGGGAGGCTTTTCCGGATTGTCAGTAGTTTTTGGGTTCCGGAAAAAATGATTTCTTCGATGGTCCCTTTCTGATGAATGCGTTCATTCTTTACCCAGTTGATCACCGGGCGGTGCATCCAGCGGTTGTCATAGCTTTTTCCAGGGTCCTGTAAATAACTGTAATCATTGGTATAACCTGCTTCATCGCCATAAAACAACATGGGCAAACCACCCAGCATACAACTCATGGCCTGCATCAGCAATATTTTTTTAAAGGATGTTTCGATAGCAGCTGCATCCTTTTGTTCAATTGCTTTCTCCAGTCCGCATAAGGACGCCAGGGATCCACTGATCCTTGCATCCTGGGTTTTGGGGTTGATCGAAAACAAAGCCCCCGATGCCGGTGATCCCGGAAAACTACCCGAATAATAATCCTTCAGGAATTTCCGGTGTTCATAGGCATTGAAGCCGGCAGCCGTGATGGAAGCGTCTTCAAAACCCAGGCCGATATCATCGTGACAACGGGTATACGATATCCAGCTGGTACCAAAGGGTTTTTGTAAGATATCATGTTGGGCCGCCAGCATCACACGGGTATCGCCTGTAGCCAGTGCATCCCACTGCAATGCCATCTGTGTCGCATTGTACGCAAACTGGCATTCCCTGCCCTGGTACACACCGGTACCAAAATATTTCATGATCTCCTTGGGTGCGACAATCGCTTCACCCAGCAATGCCATGCCTGGTGCGGCAACCTGTACACATTGGCGGATCAGACAAAGCAACTGGTGCGCCTGTGGCAGGTTCTGGCAGGTGGTACCCAGTTGTTTCCAGATAAATGCGGGTGCATCAATCCGTAATATGTCAATACCGAGGTTGGCATAAAACAGGATATTTTCCAGCATGGCATTGAAAACTGCGGGGTTGGTATAATTCAGGTCCCACTGGTAATGATGAAAAACCGTCATCACCCATTGCTGGCATTCGCGTACATACGTGAAGTTACCGGGTGAACTCTCCGGGAATATTTCGGGCATCGCAGCATCAAACTGATCAGGCAGGTTGCGATCGGGGTACATGTAAAAATAATCCTGGTAAGTCTTATCCCCCTTTCTTGCTTTTTCCGCCCATTCGTGTTTTTGGGAAGTATGGTTCAGCACAATATCAATCATCAGGTACATATCGGCTGCTTCCATTTGCTGTTGCAATGCCTGCAATTCAGCAAGGGTTCCGAATCTTGCATCCACTTTTCTGAAATCCGATACGGCATAACCCCCATCGCTTTCACCTTCCGGACTTTGGAATACCGGCATCAGGTGCAATAAATTTATGCCCAGTTCTTTCAGATACGGAAGCTTGTTTGGCATGGCAGCCAGGCTGCCGGCAAAACGGTCAACATACAAACTCATGCCGCACAGTTCATTGCTCAGGTACCAGTAATCTTTTTTTTCCTTGGTCTCGTCTTTTTGTTTCAGCGATCCGGGCCGTTGGATATGGGCGATGATCAGGTTTTCGATCAGTTGCTCAAAAGCGGCCGCACCGGAAGGATGCTGCTGGTAGAGTTGATTAAACAAGGATTGGATGGTTGCGGTATTGGCGATGAGCCGGGTATAAAACAATTGGTCCTTTCCGGCAATGGCCAGCTGGTGTTTTTCGCAAAGCTGCTGGATGCGGTTAAATAAAGTATACTCGTACACGATTCTGATTTTTATATTTTCGAATAGACTGTCTTTGAACAGCCGAAGGGTTTGTTAATGTATTTTTCAATGCATAGTGTTATTTAAAAACGAGTGTAACATCCTACCTAAACTGCGACACGCTACTCTTCTTAATACCTATCGCTCATGGCCTCCCGAGTACTCGGGACCGTCCCTGTTACGAGACTGCTTTGGGACTCTGATCAGATTGCTTCGCAGATCTGATCTGCCTTCGCTACGCTCGGCACCGAACCCAAAGAGGTCTCTCCACAGGGACTGAATAGATTTGATTTATTAAGAACCTCTTATAACAGGGTTGCAAAATATTGTTCATCGTAAAGCTTGTATTCATAATAAATACCATGAATTATTTAATAAACCGTTTTGAAATAATAATAGGTTGAAAAAAAACTTTATTGCTGAACATACTTAGTTTCATTCCCACTTGATCAGCGATGACAGTACAGTAGTGCCCAAACCCAGAAGGGCTATCACGGTAAAGGACCAGCGCAGACTAAACGCCTGCGCAATAAACCCGATCAATGGCGGACCTA
>JAGWTX010000398.1 GCA_028875955.1 Bacteroidota bacterium
CTCGAACATGCATTTGCCAGATACCCGGAACTGACAGATTATATCCGTTCCCATGCACAGGAAATGAGTGAAGATGTGATGCGGAAACATATTGACCTGTATGTAAACGATTATTCACTGGACCTGGGCAATACAGGGAGAAAAGCGGTGGAAACACTGGTGGCCACTTATACCAGCATGCACCCATTACCGCCGTTAACCACCACCGATTTATTTACGGTTTAAGCGCTTTGGCATATACTTCCAGCACCCGCTTTCTGGCAAACTCATGTTGCACAATGGGTTGGGGATAACTGAATTCCTGGAATTCTGGAACCCATTTTTTGATATAGTGCAGGTCCTTGTCAAACTTTTCTGTCTGCAAATAGGGATTAAATACCCTGAAATAAGGCGCTGCATCACAACCACTGCTACTGGCCCACTGCCACCCCCCGTTATTGGCGGCCAGGTCAAAATCCAGAAGTTTCTGTGCAAAATAGGCCTCGCCCCATCGCCAGTCGATCAGCAGGTGCTTGGTGAGAAAGGAAGCGGTGATCATTCTTACACGGTTGTGCATAAAACCGGTAGCATTCAATTCCCGCATCCCCGCATCTACAATGGGGTAACCGGTCATTCCATCACACCAACGCTGAAATTCATTTTCATCATTCCGCCATTGGATCATATCATACGCTGGTTTGAAAGACTTTCCCTCTCCTACCCTGGGGAAATGCCAGAGTATCATGTGATAAAAATCACGCCAGATCAGTTCATTCAGGTAAGTCTCACTCAACTCCCTGGCATACCGGGCCAGTTTGCGGATACTGATGGTGCCGAAACGCAGGTGTACCCCCAACCGGGATGTGCCATTTTCCAGTGAGGGAAAATTTCTTCGTTCCTGATAATGCTGGATCAGCTCTTTGGATACCTGTTTGGGAGGAAAGGATATTTCCTGCGCAACAAATCCCATTTCTTTCAGGGAGGGGATCTTTGCGGGCGTCCGCTGATAAAAATTATTATTGAAATTTTGAACAGGATAAGAAGCCAGGTCCTTATCGGTAAGTGTGGCTTTCCATTTATTTGCATAAGGCGTAAAAACCGTATAGGGTTTGCCATCGTCCTTACAAACTTCCTCTTTTTCAAAGATTACCTGGTCTTTGCAGGTATGGAAACCGACACCTTTTTCTGCCAGTAAATTTTTGACAGACAGATCCCTCTGCTTTGCATAGGGTTCATAATCATGATTGGTATAAACAGTGCCGATATCGTAGGTATCAGCGAGTTCTGTAAATACCTTTTCCGGAAAACCATGATACACTTCAATCGAACTGCCCACGCTTTTCAATTCTGCCTGGATAGCCAATATGGCTGCATGAATGAAACAAACCCTTTTATCGCTCCTGTCTTCCAGCTTGTCAAGGATATTTCTGTCGAAAATAAACACAGGTATCACCGGGCGATCATTTTGCAATGCCTGGTATAGGGCTGCATTGTCTGTTAATCGCAGGTCTCGCCTGAACCACATAAGATTGACAAGGGGTTTCATACGCATGTTTTCTATTCGGATTAACAGCAATGGCAGTAAAAGGTTGAAAGGACTTTTCTTTTTTCATCCGGTTGACAGCTGATGCAACCAGCCAGATGTTAGGGCATCGTGTTGATTTTTTTAAAAAGCACCGAAGCCAGTTGTTGGGAATATTCATTTTTATCCAGCCGTTTTACCCAGCGAATCCCATAGATGGCATTCGAAAGAAATATTTCAGAAGCCTGTTCCAGATCCTCATAACTGACCTGTGTTTCTTCAACTGGCATATTTTCATTGCGCATGATGTGAAGCAGGTGCCTGCGCATGACACCATTTACCGGTCCTTCCGTAATTGCGGGTGTTTTGATCATCCCGTCCTTTACCAGGAACACATTGGCAATCGTAGATTCCGCCACGCGGTCATAGGGATTCAGCAAAAGGGCATCATTCAGCTTCTGTTCCTTTGCCCAGATGGCAGCCATGGCATATGACAGGTAATTATTGCTCTTGATCTGCGAATAGCCATCACACACTTTTCTGGCTTCGCGGAAAAGACCCAGGTCCAGCCCGTTTTCATTAAGATGGTTATGGGCCGGATTGAGTGCCCAGGTTTGAATCAGGTGATGCGGAAAATGATTGGCTACCTCATAGAGGCTTCCCTCCCCCCTGAAAATGGTTAACCGGATCCTGGCCAGTTTATGGTGAAAATTTTTCCTGGCCAATTGCTCGATATATTCCGTAAGATATTCCGGGGTAAAATAAACGGGCTGCTGGAATTTCAGCTTTTCCAGTGAGCTGAATAATCTTTCAAAATGGTAAGCCGCCAGCCGGATCTTACCATTCTCCATTTTCATCGTCTCAAAAAAACCATCCCCGTACCGGAACGAACGGTTATCTGGCAGGATCAGGGGTTTTCCGGTTTTACTGATCTTGCCGTTGTAAAAAAGAAAATTGGCATCACTCATATCTGTAAAGATACATTAGCAGGCAGTTTCCATTACGGGAACTGTGATTTCGTTAATTTTATCTGCAGTACCCTGCCATCGGTACAGCAAACGCAATGTAATTTTCAATAGATAACCCGTCCACCCCTTCGCTATGCAAATAAGAAATATCCTGCAACATCTGGAACAGCTGGCTCCTCTCCCCCTTCAGGAGAATTATGATAATTCCGGTCTATTAACCGGAAACCCCGATTGGGAATGCAAAGGAGTATTGTGCAGCCTGGATGCCACTGAAGACGTAATCAAGGAAGCCAGGCAAAGGGGTTGTAACCTGGTGGTTTCGCATCATCCCATCCTTTTTCAGGGTCTGAAAAAAATTACGGGTAGCAATTATGTGGAAAAGACGCTGATCACAGCCATCAAAGCGGATATTTCGATCTATGCCATTCATACCAACCTGGATAATATACAAACCGGTGTCAATAACCGGATTGCGGATAAACTGGGTCTGCAATCCCGCCGGGTATTACAGCCGAAAACAGGGCAATTGATGAAACTCGTGACTTTTGTTCCGCTGGACCACACGGAAAAGGTAAAAAACGCCCTATTCGAAGCCGGCGCCGGTCAGATCGGCAATTATTCGGAAGCCAGCTTTCAAACACCCGGTACCGGCAATTTCAAAGGGAATGAAGCGACCCACCCTTTTGTGGGTGATCCCGGAAAAAGACATACAGAACCG
>JAGWTX010000399.1 GCA_028875955.1 Bacteroidota bacterium
TTTGTAAGTAGTGGGGAGAAGATGGATACCCTGGATGTATTCTATCCCGATCGTATGGCACAGCGGATATTGGGAATGGGCGATATCACAAGTCTGGTTGAAAAGGCACAGGCACAATACGATGAGGCGGAAGCGAAAAAACTGGAAAAGAAGATCCGGAAAAACCAATTCGATTTTCAGGATTTTATGGACCAGTTGCAGCAGATCAAAAAAATGGGTAACCTGAAAGACCTGATGGGAATGATACCCGGTGTGGGCAAAGCCATGAAGGATATTGACATCAAGGATGATGCTTTTAAAGGGATCGAAGCCATGATCAGTTCCATGACGCCTTATGAACGGGCCAACCCGGATGCGATGAGTCCTTCCCGTAAACAAAGGATCGCCAAAGGAAGCGGAAAGGATATTGCCGAGATCAATGCATTTATGAAGCAGTTTGACCAGATGAAACAGATGATGAAAATGATGAATAATATGCCGATGGGCGGCCGGTTCCCGGGAATGCGGCGCTGATTGGGAGAGTGAGGAATGCCGGGTTTTGAAATAGTAAAAAAATAGTTATATAGAAATCTGATTATAAAATAGTTGTATTTACTGAAGATTATATGGTTGTGGAATATTTAAGAATTCCTTTACCTGCATTCTTGGAAAAATTCACAATTCACATTACATTTGCCGTCCGGTTATTCTTAGCCGGATTAACCAATTTCTTAACGCCTTTAAATGTCTATTTAACATGGCAGTAAAAATGAGATTACAAAGACACGGCAGCAAAAAACGCCCTTTCTACTTTATCGTAGTGGCCGATGCCCGTGCACCCAGAGATGGTAAGTTTATCCAGAAAGTAGGAACTTACAATCCTTTAACCGTACCGGCAAGCATCCAGTTGGACCGTCAAAAAGCCCTGGAATGGCTGAACAAAGGTGCTCAACCCACCGACACCGTACGCAGAATTCTCTCTTTCAAGGGAGTATTGTACCTGAAACACCTTTTAAGAGGTGTGAAATTGGGATTGTTTGATGAAGCGGCAGCGATGACCAAATTCCAAGTTTGGCATACTGAACACGAAGCCAACATTACCCGTCGTTCTGATGAGCACAGAAAGAACCAAAGAGCTAAGAAAGTGTATGTTCCAGTTGTAAAAAAAGTGGAAACAAAACAGGAAGAAGCTACTGAGGGAAACGCTGAGACAGCGCCTGCTGAAGCTTAATCAGTCGATAGACAATATTCCAGTAAGAAGCCCGAAGCGATTCGGGCTTCTTTGGTATTCAGCCTTTCCAAAGATGAAGGCCAACCATCCAAAAAGCGGATAAATGGTTGCAGACATCTCTGTTCGCATTCCCTATAACTAATCGTATTTTGCACCGGTGAAAGATTATATCAACATAGGAAAATTGGTAGCTGCATTTGGCGTAAAGGGAGAATTGATTCTCAAACACGCATTGGGCAAAAAAACCGTTCTAAAAGATATCGAAGCCGTTTTTGTAGAAGAACACAAGGGCTCCTATCTGCCTTATTTTGTGGAAAGCTCCAAGGCCAAAGACACGGAAGAAACCTATCTGAAACTGGAAGGGATCGATACCCGCGAATCCGCAGCCCGTTTGTCAACCAAACCGGTTTGGCTGCTGGATACGGATTTCAGAAAACTGGCTGGTAAAACGGCACCCATATCCTTACTGGGTTTTCAACTGATCACGGACGAAGATGAGCACCTGGGTCCGATCGAGGAAGTGATCGAACAACCCCACCAGGTGTTACTAAAGATCAGTCTTGACGGAAAAGAAGCCCTGATACCCCTGCATGCAGAAACCCTGGATAAGATAGATCATGCAAAAAAGGAAGTATATGTAACCCTTCCGGATGGATTGCTGGATATCTATCGTTAATCTGAAAATATGAACTCTCCCGCACCAGACTTCCCGTTCGCCTTTCAGCTAACCGTTCTGCCGGAACACATCGACGACCAGCAGCATGTGAACAATGTTGTTTATGTACAGTTCATGCAGGAGGTGGCTAACCGGCACTGGCAGAAATTTGTGACACCCGAACTGGACAATACAGTGGTATGGGTGGTCAGAAAACATGAGGTCGAATATTTGGCACCGGCTTATCTGAATGAAGTGCTTGAAATCCGCACCTGGACAGGAGAACATACTGCCGTAACCTGGAACCGGCATTATGAAATCATACGTCCTTCAGATCAAAAAATAATTTGTAAAGCCCAAAGTGTTTGGGTGCTGTTGGATAAGGCTTCCGGCAAACCCAGAAGAATTGAGGAAGCGATTCTCAGGGTCTTTTTAAAATAACGTAAGCGTTTACCTCATCTGATTTCCCATTTGGTTTGTTTTCACACAGAGGCACGGAGGCACAGTTTTTTTGGAATAATCGGGTTAAGCCATAAAATTTATTACTGTTGATTTCTATTTGATTCTTCATTTCCAAAAAACAAAAATTTTCCTGTGCCTCTGCGCCTCCGTGTGAATTACTTACAGCATCACAAACGTTTCGGTAGTGAAACCAAAGATGTTGAGCGAAAAGATTGACCCCTTCTCTTTTAATTCCTAATCTCCAAACGAAAAAAACGTAAAGGCCTTCGTTTTCTTTGTGCCTTTGTGTGAATTACTTACAGCATCACAAACGTTTTCGGTAATAAAAACAAAACATGTAAAAATCAATGATTTGAGATGTTTTTAACAGCGCATGGTACATACTGATAATTATTCTTGTGCATTTGATACTGGAGATAATCTTCTCACAAAGGCACAAAGGCACAAATTGTTTGCGTAAGTATAGCTTTTTTTCTTTTTGCTAATCATTGTTTAATGAAACGAAACGTACTTTTTGGCAATTTTTCCTATATCTCACTATGAGATTTTCACATTAGCAAAAAGGGGGTAAATGTTACAAAATTTCCTGATTTGCAAATATTTACATTCGTATTTTTTGTAATAAACATCCTGGTAATAATTGATGATGATAGTCCTAACCCTTCAGGATAAACAAGGATAGTCATTCATTCATACACCGGGGCAACAAATCAGTTGAAAAGGGTCTCTGTATTATGCCGCCTACCCATTAAGTGGTATTTACGGGATCATAAGATGATTCGGATTCTATTTTCCCTTAAATTTAATCCTATCTTGAAACTGTTGTATGGGCAAACCTGCTAAAGCGTCGGTCGC
>JAGWTX010000400.1 GCA_028875955.1 Bacteroidota bacterium
CTATCTTTGGATTGACCAAACTGGGCTGCACCCAAAACCCATCTCCCCCGCCAATTGCTCTCCAATCCATTGCAGTCACGCCACCCGGGGAGGAATTGGGAACCATCCATGAATTGTTATCCTGTAAACCACCATATACATGATAAGGTGTCTGGTTATCGGTGCTTACATGATAGAATTGCCCAACAGGCAGGTTGTTTAGAAATTGCCAGGTTGTACCCTTATTCATACTGAGGTATACCCCCCCATCGGTTCCCAGAAAAAGCATATCCGTATTGTTGGGATTGACCCACAATGCATGATGATCAGAATGCGGGGCAACACCACCAATGATGTTTTCACTCCATGAATATCCACCATCCGACGAAGCCGCAAATGTGAATGCAGGACGATAGACCCTTTTGGGATCTTTCGGGTCGAAAACCAGGGTACTGAAATAAAACGGTCTTGCCGTGATGTTTTCTGTAGCGGACAACTTTTTCCAGGTATCGCCCTCGTCTTCCGAAATATAGAGTCCGGGGGTCTTGGCTTCCACAATAGCCAATACCTCTGATGGTTTGGAGGGATTGATGGTGATAACAATCCTGCCAAGATCGCCATCAGGTAACCCTTTGGTGATCTTATGCCAGGTTTTTCCACCGTCTGTTGTTTTGAATAAGGCACTCCCAGCACCACCGGAAATAAAGGCGAAGGGTTTTCTCCTGAATTGCCAGAATGAGGCGAACAAGGTTCCGGTCTTGGTGGGATGCATGGCGATATCAGCACATCCGGTTTCATCATTCACAAATAATATTTTTTCCCAGGTTTTACCGGCATCAGTGGATTTATACAATCCCCTGTGTGGAGAGGATTTCCACAAAGGCCCGGGGGCTGCCACATAGATCGTTTTCTTATCAGCCGGATCCACCAGGATCTTGCTGATATGCTCCGTACTATCCAATCCAAGTTTCTGCCAGTTGTTTCCTCCATCGGTAGTTTTATACAAGCCATCGCCAATAGAAACCGAGTTTCGCATATTACTTTCGCCGGTTCCGGCGTAGACAACCCTGGCATTGCCCGGTTCGATGGCAAGCGCGCCGATCGACTGACAATATCTGTCAAACAATGAAACAAAGGATTGTCCGCCATTCTGGCTTTTCCAGATACCCCCACCCGCAGTTCCCACATACAGGTTTACCTGGCCATCTGCGGTAATCCCTTCAATGGAAGTGATCCTTCCACTCATGGTGGAAGGCCCTAAGGCACGCGCACCCATTACCTGGAAATAGGAAGAATTAAAGGTGGTCTGTGCCTGGATATTAAAAACCAGAACGAGCAGGAAAGCCGTTAGTTTGCATTGGATACGCATATGATTGGATTGATCATAAAACAGGCTGCATGATTCTGCAACTTTGGGTACTACAGAAGGCAGCCTGTCTATTAAATTTTGTTGAAATCAGTTGGCTTTGAAAATTGCCATATCCACCGGGGGATTTACGGTAACTTTTTTGGTAACCATCACCAGCATACCCTGATCCTGTTTGAATGACATCTTAATACCAAAATCCGTGGTTTGATAGTCAAGATATTTTACAGAAGATTTCACTTCCTGACCCTGTTGTTTGATTATGGATTCTACCTTATAGACCAAACTGGTTTGAGGATCAAAGAAATAGGTTTTTTCGTTGTTATTTTTACTGGTGAGTTTGATCTTGTAATATTCGTTTCCATCTTCTTCTTCCTTTCCTAAAAACTCAACGGTAGAACCCTTTGCCTTATAATCTATGAATGCATCCTGGAAATCCAGTTCGTCTATCTTGGCTTTCAACTCATCGTCACTGATCGGATCGAGTGAGGCTTTTCCTGCCAAAGGGTTTTGTGACCACCCCTTTTCGGGGGTTACAATATCAATGATCTTGTTTCCCTGGAATTCGGCATCCACTCGCATGCCTTTCATCTGGACCCCCTGCATGGTATAAGGAATTGTAACACCCTGGACTTCCACCTGGCCTTCCACTTTAATGGACTGGATTTTTGTCCATTTATCAGCCCCGCCGATAGCCGTAATATATTTGGCGATGATCTCATCTGCGGTTTGCGCTTTGGCTGAAACAAAAGCCATGGTTAATAAAGCGACTGATAAGAAAATTTTTTTCATAGTAAAAGTTTTTAGTTTTTTTTGATTAGTAGAGTAACCTTGCAAAATATTACAGCAATTTGATATTTATTTTGGAACCCATCAAAACCGGGTTATTTTTCCTTCCGTCTGAATAAACCTACCCGGTAAAAATACAGGCAAACGCATACTTTTAAATATTAACAAATCACCCTATTTCCAATCTCAGCTAAATAGTAACTTTCCACGCAAATTGTGAACATGAAAAGGCAAATCAGACGATCCTTCCTGGCAATATTACTTATTTCGACCCTTTCCGGCAGCCGTTTACTGGCCCAGGAATCCAAGCCTAAATGGACCCCGGAGGAATTGCGGGAATTGTTCAATTATTGCCAGAAACCCGAACTCATGAAAAAGCTGGGTGTGGGTGAAGAAGTGGCTGATAAGATCGGTGATATCGAATACTGGACCTTACTCCAGTATAACAAAGTGGATAATAATACCAACGATACCTTCGCCACCAAGGGGGAGATCCAGGAAGAAGCGGTTAAACGATACAAATCCAGCGCCAGGCTCTCTGCCGACCAGGTAAAAATCGTATTGGATTACCAGGATCCCTTTTCCAACAACCCGGCTTCCTGTGCAGTTACCACCCTTCATTATGTACCCCTGACCGAAGGGATGCCAACCCCGCAAATCGTTTTGCAATACCAGGCAAAATTCAGGAAATCACTCGTAGACAAACTGGGTATCAATGGCAGACAGGCCAACCTGCTTTGTGAACTGGAAGTGGGTAAACAAAAGGAAGCCAAAGAGATCGCGGCTATCCCCCTGAACGACATCAACCGTATTCGCAAAACCGTAGCCCTGAACCAGGATATTGAGAAAAGATACCGCGGTCTGGGACTGGATGATGGTCAGATTGAAAAAGCCCTGGCATTTTTTCAGGAAAACGAAGCCGGCAATAAAAAATAGCCCGGACAACCCCTTTCCTATTCCAGATAATGTTTTCCATTAGTCAAGAATATACTTCTCCTGGTATATACCTGTATCACATGCCCGTATTCCGTTCATCCCAAACCCGG
>JAGWTX010000401.1 GCA_028875955.1 Bacteroidota bacterium
ACAATTTTTGTAACTTACCTGATGCAAAACAATCAGTTTTTATTATATGGCGCCAATGGCTATACCGGCAGACTCATTGCCCGTATGGCGGCCGGATATGGTCTGCAACCCATTCTCGCAGGAAGGAATGAGAAAGCATTACAGGAAATGTCTGCAGAACTGGGATATGAATACCGTGTCATTGATCTCTCCGACAAAAAAGCCCTGGAGCAGGCACTTTCCGATGTATCCGTTGTCTTGCATGCAGCGGGCCCGTTTCAGTTTACAGCCCGGAAAATGATCAAAGCCTGTCTGACAACCCATACCCATTACCTGGATATTACCGGAGAGATCTCTGTATTTGAATCCGCAAAAACCTATGATACCCATGCCAAGGAAATGGGTGTCATGTTAATGCCCGGTGTTGGATTTGATGTGGTGCCAACGGATTGTACCGCCCTGTACCTGAAAAATCAATTGCCGGATGCCACCCATCTCAAACTGGCATTTGCCACCCTGGGGGGGAAGCTCTCCCATGGAACGGCCACTACCATGGCTGAGAACCTGGGTGAAGGGGGAGCGGTCAGGGAAAATGGACAGATCGTTCGCAAACCCCTTGGCCATAAAGGATTCTGGGTGGATTTCGGAATCAAGAAACTGTTTGTGATGACCATTCCCTGGGGAGACATATCTACTGCGTTTACGACTACGGGTATCCCCAATATTGAAGCCTATACAGGCAGCTCACCCAAAACCTTTTCCTTATTAAAATGGCAGTTTTTATTTAACTGGTTTTTGAAAACATCTTTTATGCGGAACAAGGCAAAAAAGCGGATTAAAAAATTACCCGCTGGTCCTTCGGATGAAATGCGGGCGAAAGCCAGGAGCCTGGTCTGGGGGCAGGTAAATAACCCGGCCGGGGAAACCCGAACGGTCCGGATGCAATGCCCCGAAGGGTATACCTTAACCGCCATGAGTAGTTTGTTGATTCTGCAAAAAGTTCTATCCGGTAATTATACAATCGGTTACCAGACCCCAGCGGGTAAATATGGGGCAGACCTGATCCTGGAAATCCCGGGTGTGAGCAGGGAGGATGTATAAAAACGGGATAAGTTTTTTACAGATTCTCAAAAGAATGCCCCATTTTCACGTTCGATAATTTATTCCTAGAAAATGGCAAGCAACCGCAAGGCAGCAATGGGTTTTATTTTCATTACCCTGCTGATAGATGTAACCGGATTTGGATTGATCATACCCGTAATGCCCAAACTGATAGAACAGTTATTGGGTGTGCCCGATATCAGTAAAGCCTCCCAGTATGGGGGATGGCTCACTTTCGCTTTTGCATTTATGCAGTTTATTTTTGCACCGGTTTTGGGCAACCTGAGTGACAAATACGGAAGAAGACCGATTCTCTTATTCTCCCTTTTTGGTTTTGGGATGGATTATATCTTTCTCTCCTTTGCACCATCCATCGGCTGGCTGTTTGTGGGACGATTGATCGCCGGTGTTACCGGTGCGAGTTTTACAACGGCATCTGCCTATATTGCTGATATCAGCACACCCCAAAACAGGGCACAGAATTTCGGTCTCATCGGTGCTGCATTCGGTTTGGGTTTTATCGTAGGTCCGCTGATCGGTGGTCTTTTGGGCGAATTGGGTCCAAGGGTCCCCTTTATGGTGGCGGCAGGTCTTGCCTTATCAAACTGGTTGTATGGTTATTTTGTCCTGCCCGAATCGCTGGACATGGCACATCGCAGACCCTTTCAATGGAAAAGAGCCAACCCGTTGGGATCCCTGCTCCAGTTACGGAAATATCCGGCTGTGGGGGGATTGGTTGTATCCATGGTACTGGTCTACCTGGCTGCTCATGCTGTTCAGAGTAACTGGAGTTATTTCAATATCGAAAGGTTCAACTGGTCTCCCAAAATGATCGGTATCTCCCTGGGGGTAGTGGGTTTATTGGTAGGGGCAGTGCAGGGCGGACTGGTACGCGTAGTGAACCCACGGATCGGCAATGAAAGAAGTGTTTATATAGGGTTGGGTTTATATGCCATAGGTCTCTTATTGTTCGCCTTTGCCAATCAAAGCTGGATGATGTTTGTTTTTCTGATACCCTATTGCCTGGGAGGCATTGCCGGCCCGGCTTTGCAATCCATCATGTCTGGACATGTGCCGCCGAACGAACAGGGCGAGTTGCAGGGAGCATTGACGAGTCTGATGAGTGCTACATCGATCATAGGTCCACCGATGATGACCAACCTGTTTGCTTATTTCACCAGCAGCCGTGCACCCTTCTATTTTCCGGGTGCTGCCTTTTTGTTGGGTTCTATTTTTATGATGGCCAGCGCCATCTGGGCCTATTTTGCTCTGCGACAGGAAAAAGCCGTGATCAAAACCTGATCGATATTTTACTTTTCACATGTTTATGCGGTTTGTACTGGTAAGATCGGCGATTATTTTTACGGTCAGATCAATGGATGACTTTGAAGATAAACTGGCAATATATTCTAGGGTTTCTTTCCCTCAATATGGTTTTGGGTGAATTGCATGAACAGGCGCATATCCAGACAGGGTATGCAATATGTGGTTGCTATGGAGAAAGGAATATGAGTGTCTGGACTACCTGTGTATCCTGTTTGCATCCTTCCTATGCTATCTGGGCAACTGTAGCGGGCCCTTTGTTTTCCTATTTCCTCTACTGGGCAGCTGCTTATTGGATCATCAGACATCGAAAAGATAAAAGCCGTTTTTATGCAATGGCCATCTTATTTGCCTCATTACCCTTTGCCAGGATTTTCACGGCTGTGATGGGTGGGGGAGACGAGAAAATAGTCATCCTGCATCTTTTGGAAAATCCATCTTCCCAGTTACCTGCCAAAATTTTAGCGGTACTGGTTACATTGGTATTTTGTTTACCTCCACTCATGGTAGCCATCCGGCAGTTACCGGAAAAAAATAAGGCGGTCTATGTAGCGGGATTTGTGATAGGTCCTTTGTTGTTTGGAATGATCTGGCAAAGATTTTTTCTGAATAGCCTGCTGTCAAAAGGGTTGGGTACCACTCAATTCCTGGCAGGAACACCCATACTGGTGATGATCCATTTTTTTGCAATGCTGTTGTTGTTTTTCATTTTTGGAAGATATTTATCCCCCCCGGGAAAAAACAATTGATTAACCAAGTATGAC
>JAGWTX010000402.1 GCA_028875955.1 Bacteroidota bacterium
GCCGGTGATAATTTTTATCCGAGTGGTGTGATCAGCCCGCAGGATCCCCTTTTCCGTTACTCCTTTGAAGATGTCTATACAGATTTTTCATTGCAATGGGACTGGTACCCTGTGCTGGGTAATCATGATTATATGAGCAATCCGGATGCGGAAGTTGCTTATACCGGAATCAGCAGAAGATGGAAAATGCCTGCCCGCTATTATGCCAAAAAGTTTTCCATCAACGGGGATTCTACACAACAGGTGTTGATCGCATTCATCGATACCAATCCCCTGATCCCCGAATTTTATAAAAATTCCCAATATGGTCCGAATGTAAGGACCCAGGATTCAACCCAACAAAAACAATGGTTGTCAAAAGTGTTAAGTGATCCATCCCCCTCCATCAAATGGAAAATCGTGGTAGGACACCATCCCATGTACACAGGTGGTAGCAGAACAGAAGGATATGATACCAGGGCGATCCGCCGATCATTGGAGCCCCTGTTTCTCGAAAAAGGGGTGGATGTATACCTGGCTGGTCATGAACACAGCCTGCAACACCTGACTGGTAGGGGGAAACTACAACATTTTATTTCAGGTGCAGCTTCTGAAAGCACCCCATCCAGGTTAGTGTCCGGAAGCTTATTGGCAGCATCTGCGTATGGATTTATGTTGTTTTCAATACAATCTCATACCTTAACCGTACAAGTCATCAATGATGCAGGTAAGGTGATTTATCATACAAGCCTGTATAAATAAAACCGGACCATGAAATCAATCATCCTGTTCTTACTGCTGCTTTTCCCGTTTACCGTGATCGATGCGCAGTTGAACATTCAGGCTTCAAAACAACTGTTGCAAAGAATCCTGCCCGGAAAGTCGGACCGGTTTGTGATCGAATCACTGGCCACAGGAAATCGGGATAGCTTTGAAATTGAAACCAGTCACCAAAACATTGTTTTACGGGGAAATAATGGGGTAGCGGTTGCTTCGGCATTGTATTATTACCTGAATGAATTCTGTCATTGTCAGATCACCTGGAATGGCACCAATCATTCATTGCCCAATACCTTACCCTTGCCCGATAAAAAAATTGCCAAAGCCAGTCCGTATGCGTACAGGTATTACATGAATTACTGCACGTTCAATTACAGCATGAGCTGGTGGGATTGGCCGCGTTGGGAAAAGGAAATCGACTGGATGGCTTTACATGGGATAAATATGCCACTGGCCATTACCGGTGAAGAAGATACCTGGTACCAGGTTTACCGGGACATGGGTTTTACGGATGATGAATTACAGCAATTCTTTTGCGGTCCATCGTATTTCTCCTGGTTCTGGATGGGAAATCTGGATGCGTATGGCGGACCCTTGCCCAGACACTGGATGGAATCACATGCCGCTTTACAAAAGAAAATACTGGAGAGAGAACGTGCATTGGGAATGAAACCGGTTTTGCCCGCATTTACGGGTCATGTTCCTCCTTCCTTTCACAAAAGATTCCCGGCTGCGAAACTGAAAGCGACCAATTGGACCAATGGGTTTGCAGACACCTATATTTTAGATTCGGAAGATCCGCTGTTTGCTGAAATCGGGAAACGTTTTTTACAGAAACAAACCAGAATCTATGGCACGGATCATTTGTATTCAGCGGATACCTTTAATGAAAACGAACCCCCTTCTGATGAACCGGCCTATCTGAGCAGATTGAGTGCGCGAGTATACCAGGGGATGAAAGAGGCGGATACTTCGGCTATCTGGGTCATGCAGGGCTGGTTATTTTACAGTGACAGAAAATTCTGGAAAGCACCCCAGATTGAAGCCCTGTTAAAGGCAGTGCCTGATAAAAAGATGCTGATACTGGATCTGGCCGCAGAAATCGAACCTGTCTGGAAGCGGACCCAATCTTTTTATGGTAAACCCTGGATCTGGAATATGCTGAATAATTTTGGTGGCAACACGAATTTATTCGGCAGGATGGAGGAAGCCGCCAAAGGACCTGCGGAAGCCTGGAATGATCCCGCCAAAAATCAAATGAAGGGGATCGGTCTTACGATGGAAGCCATCGAACAAAACCCGGTTTTGTATGAACTGATGATGGACAATACCTGGCGTACAAAACCTATTTCGCTGGATACCTGGTTGCCGGAATATATCCGGAACCGTTACCAGCAACAGGATCCGCATGCAATAAAAGCCTGGGAAATTTTACGCAGAACAGTGTACAACGGAAAACTGATCAGAGACGGAGCGGAATCCATACTACAGGCCAGACCCACTTTGGACTCCATGACCCGGTGGACAAAAACACAATTGAACTATCCGCCAGCCGATCTGATACCGGCCTGGGATGAATTGATCAAAGCCAGTGATGCCTGTCAACAGGCGGATGGTTTTCGTTTTGACCTGGTTGATCTGACCCGACAGGTATTGGCCAATTACGCTTTACCGCTGCAGCAAAAATGGGTGAAGGCATTTCAACAAAAAAATCGGTTTGAAATGGAAAAATATAGCCGTGAATTTCTTGCGCTCATCGATGATATGGATGATTTACTGGCTACCCGAAAAGATTTTTTATTGGGCAGGTGGATTGCCGATGCACGGAAATGCGGTGTTTCAGAAAATGAAAAAGCCTTATATGAAAGGAATGCAAAAGATCTTATCACTTTATGGGGTGATGAAAATTGCCCCTTGCATGAATATGCCTGTCGGCAATGGAATGGATTGTTGAAGGATTTTTATAAACCCCGATGGGTACAGTTTTTTACGCAGGCAGATCAATCAATCGCAAATAATTCAATCCTTGATGTACCCGGTTTTCAGAAAACCATCGCTGCCTGGGAATGGAAATGGGTAAATGAACGCAAGGACTACCGGGTACAAACAACCGGAGATCCGGTTCTGATGTCAAAAAAACTATATGCCAAATACAGAATGAAGATCATGCAGGCATATGGAAAAAATTAAAAAACGCATGAAAACACTTGTCATCCTACTGGTGTTTCTGGGAACTGCTGAATGGGCTGGAGCCCAGCATGGCGCTGCATTTCAGACATGGGCGGCTACGCCACCGATGGGCTGGAATAGTTATGATGCCTACTATGGGACGGTGACTGAAAAACAGTTTCTGAAAGAAGTGGATGTGATGGCTGAGAAATTATTACCCGTCGGCTATGAATA
>JAGWTX010000403.1 GCA_028875955.1 Bacteroidota bacterium
CTGATCGGTATCGGTTTTTTAAAACCGCTGAATGTACGCAAGCTGAAATACAGTTAGGCTTTCACCTGCAACAAATGTTTGATCTTGTTGGCCTTATAGGTCAGGTCTGTGTATTCTTTGTGCAGGATCGTCACATGCCCCATTTTCCTTCCGGGTTTTGTTTTCTTTTTGCCGTAAAGGTGCACAAACACATTATCCATCTGCAAAACTTCCAGGAGGCCTTCGTATCTGGCATCTCCCGAAAAATCTGCCGCGCCCAGTATATTGACAATGGCGGCGGGCAGGATGGGGTCGGGGTTGCCCAGCGGATATCCCAGCATGATCCTCCAAAGCATGTCGTACTGACTGGAATAATTGGCTTCAATGGTATGGTGGCCGCTGTTATGCACCCTGGGAGCGGTTTCATTGACCAATACTTCCTCGTTTTCATCAACAAATAATTCAATGGCAAACAGCCCCGGGCTGTTCAGTTCCCTGACCACCCTTTGAGCGATGGCTTCGGCTTTCCATAAGATTTTCTCGGGGAGAATGGCCGGACTGATCTGGTAATCCAGCAGGTTCCAGACCGGATCAAAAATCATTTCGGCGGGAGGATAGATCACCGATTCCCCAAAGGCATTCATCGCTACAATGATGGCAAGCTCTTTTTTGATGCTTACTTTTTTTTCCAGAACGGCAGGCGCATCAAAGCCGTTCCCCATATCCCTTTCATCATTCAGTACCGACACCCCTTTCCCGTCATAGCCACCCTGTCCGATTTTGTGCACGGCAGGGAGAAATGCGGTATGTTTAGCCAGTTCGGCAAGGTTTTCAGTGATTACAAAATCAGCAGTAGGGATCTGATGATGACGGTAGAATTCCTTTTGGGTCACTTTGTTCTTGATGGTGCGGATGGCAGAAGGTTTGGGATAGATTTTTACGCCTTCCGACTCCAGTTTTTCCAGGGCATCCACATTGACCGATTCGATTTCGATGGTAAGGGCATCCAATCCTTTTCCAAATGCATATACAGCATCAAAATCCTGGATATCGCCCAGCGTGAAATGATGACAAAGATGGGCTGCCGGACAGTCCGGATCCTTTTCCATCAGATGGGTTTCCACCACATAATTGGCAGCTGCCTGCAATAACATCCGGCCTAACTGGCCCCCTCCGAGAATTCCTATTTTCATAACATAGATCTAAGGGGACGAAGATAATCATCCTTGGGAAGAATGGGAGCCCCGATTATCATTCCTCAAATGGGCATGTTAAAGTCGGGGTCCGTCAATGGATTTCCGTGTTTGACTAAAACATTAAAAGCTTTACTTTGCGGTAATGATTCCCGATTATCCGCATAAATTATTCGGCGACAAAAGATTTTGCTATTGTCTGCTGATGGAAGCGCTGGCCATGGGTGATGGTTCTGTTTGTTGATATAAGTACGCCCGTATTTTTCTATTTTCTGATTTCAAACACATTATTGTATGGATACCATTGCTATCTCGTCACCTGATACGAATACTTTACAGGATTTTCTCCCGCTGCAGGGAACCGATTATGTTGAATTCTATGTAGGCAATGCCAAACAGGCGGCCCATTTTTATAAAACCGCATTCGGATTCCAAAGCCTGGCCTATGCAGGACCGGAAACCGGTATCAAAGACAGGGCGAGTTATGTGGTTCGCCAGCATAAACTCACATTTGTCTTTACGACTCCGCTGCGCAGCCAGAACCCCATGGCGGATCATATATACAAACATGGGGATGGCGTGAAAATTCTGGCACTAAAAGTGGAAGACGCAACAGATGCCTGGCAGCAAACGACGAGCAGGGGCGGCAAGTCTTATCTGGATCCGGTAACCTTAACCGATGAAACCGGAGAAGTGGTGCTCAGTGGCATTCACACATATGGAGATACCGTGCATTTGTTTGTCGAAAGAAAAAATTACCAGGGGGTATTCATGCCCGGTTACCGTAAATGGGAAACCGTATACCAGCCCACCGATACCGGTTTGCTATATGTTGACCATTGTGTAGGGAATGTGGGCTGGAACCAGATGAATACCTGGGTTTCCTTTTATGAAAAAGTTATGGGATTCCGGAATATTCTCACATTCGACGACTCGGATATCTCCACAGAATATTCAGCCCTGATGAGTAAAGTGATGAGTAACGGAAATGGCTATGTAAAATTCCCCATCAATGAACCCGCAGAAGGGAAAAAGAAATCACAGGTGGAAGAGTATCTCGATTTTTATGATGGGGAGGGGTGTCAGCATGTGGCCATGGCTACGAACGATATCGTGAAAACGGTAACCGAACTCCAGCGGCGTGGTATTGAATTCCTAAAAGTGCCCGGATCCTATTATGATGAACTGACAGAAAGGGTAGGCAAGATCGAGGAAGACCTTGCCCCGCTCAAAGAACTGGGTATTCTGGTAGACAGGGATGAGGAAGGGTATCTGTTACAGATATTTACCAAACCTGTGGAGGACCGGCCCACCCTGTTTTTTGAAATCATCCAGCGAAAAGGGGCCCGGAGTTTTGGAAAAGGCAATTTCAAAGCCCTGTTTGAAGCCATTGAAAGAGAACAGGAAATGAGGGGGAATTTATAGTTTGTGGTCCCGCTATTCGCGGGATCTTCGCTTCGCTACGATTTGTAGTCTGTGGTCCCGCTATTCGCGGGATCTACGCTTCGCTTCGATTTGTGGGTTGTGGTTGGTTTTGGGATGCAGACGTTTGTATAAACAATTTTTCAGGTAATCAGAACGTTAATTTAAGGTATGGGATACTGATTTGATTATACAAACCTTATTTTTGACGATATGTTACGTATAACCATCTTTTTTGTGGGCTGTATTTTATCCGGGTCTGTGCTGGCGCAGCCATCCTTTATGTCCCTGCAGAAACAGTACCCGACGGTTATACAGGCCATGAAACAGAAGGAAGATACCCTGAAAAAGCAATTGGCTGCCATTCATATAAACTGGCCCTTACAGCAGATGTATGTACGGAGTTTTAAATACGACAGCCAGTTGGAAGTTTGGGTACGGAATAAGAGCAGTGAACCCTTTAAACTGTTCAAGACCTATAAAGTGTGTGCCTTGTCCGGGGCATTGGGCCCCAAACGGATTGAGGGAGATTACCAGGTTCCGGAAGGCTTTTATTATATCA
>JAGWTX010000404.1 GCA_028875955.1 Bacteroidota bacterium
TGTCTGCTTGTTCCCGGGAAACCAGTAAAAAGGAATTCCGAAGCATCAGCACCGGGTAAGGGATCCCTACCGCTGCAAAAACATTTTTTAATTCCAGCCAGTAAGCCAGTTCACCGCCACCTCCGATAAATGCGATATTGGGCAGAACGGTTTCCTGGAATGCACCCCGTAAAATCACATTGCCGCTAAATCTTTCGGGATAATCCGCGAGTTCCTGTAAAATTTCCTGCCGGGTAAAGGAAAGACCGGATCCCAAAACAGTATAGACATCCTGATGCACTTCTATCCTTTCTCTTTTATCGTCCTTCAGGTAAAACAGATTCAGTTCCCTGCCACCTGTTTGTACTTTATAGGTCTTGCCCAATGAAGCAATGGTTTCTGCTACGATCGCATGGGAGAATTGTTCGGTTAGTTCTTTGGTTACAACCGATTGAAAAGCGGTCTTTAATCTGCCATTATCCGGAATCAAAACCACCAATCCGAAATCTGCAAACATTTGATGCACGAGATCCAGCGTGGCCTTTTGAATCGTTTTTCCTTCCGTATAGGTTTGAAACAACAGGTCGGTCCATTCCTTTCCAAACGGCAATACCCCGGCCTGTCCATGAATCGCATGAATCAGCCGGATCAAAGCCTTATCTACTTTCATCCTTCCTACAGCCCCGGTCTGTTTGGTTTCCCAAACCAGTTTTTGACCACCCACTTCCACAAAACCCAGTTCATCCAGGTCTGCATCTTCACTACCCATATAATACACGGGTACAAAATGGTATTCCGGAAACTGATCGGCTAATTCCGAAGCGAGTTTTACTGCATGGAGGATCTTGTAAATAAAATACAGGGGACCGGTGAAAATATTTGGCTGGTGAGCGGTAGTGATGGTAAACGTGCTCTCTTTTTTCAGCAACTGGATATTAGCAGTTACCTTATCTGATATGGGTAACCGCTGATACTGTTCTTCCAGTACTTCCACCAACAGCTTACGCGGTGTATCAAAAGACTGCCTGGCTTGCAGGGATGCTTTCAATCCCTCCATATCTGGCTGATGCACATAAAAGGGCCGGAGCTGCGGGGAACAGGAAAGATAATCTGAAACGATCTTGGTAAAATAACCGGTGCTTTCGTATGGTAAGTAGTTAGCTGTCTGCTCCATAATTGGCCGTAAAAATACAATTTACTGAACACCCCCGCTTCCACTTATCCATTTTAACGCAGGGATTCCGTTATTCGAAACGGTTGGGATCAAAGGGGGTAAGATCGATACCCGGTTTTGTTTCATTCAGGATCTCACTCACCAGTTTTCCGGTTCCGGCACCCAAACTCAGACCCAGCATGGAATGACCGGTTGCCACCACCACATTTTCCCAACGATGGGTTCTGCCGATATAGGGCAACCCGTCAGCCGAACAGGGGCGGTAACCATACCAGATCTGTTCCCGGGTGGGTTTCGGTATCCTGAATTCCGGATAATATCTTTCCACCGCATCCAAAACACCTATGACCCGGTTCATCCTGGGTGGGGTTTGGGTGGAAGTGATCTCCATGGTTCCCCCGAAACGGATCTTATTGCCATCCATGGGTGTCAGGGCAACCCTGCCTTCCACCAATACGGATGGATAATTGATATGAAAGGGGGAATCTTCCAGTGTTACGGAATAACCCCGACCGGCCACCAACGGGATCTTTACTTGCATCTTTGCTGCCGTTTCCCGGCTCCAGGAACCGGAGGCAATGACTACCGCATCTGCTTCGAAGACTGTTTTTGCCGTTCTCACTTTAGTAATCTTTCCATGGCTATTTTCAAAACCAATTACTTCCTGGTTGCCTACCAGGTTTACCTTTCTTTCTTTTAACAGGGCCAGCAATTGCTGCATCAGTTTGTTCGGATACAGATGCGCATCACATTTAAACCATATCGCACCCAATGCCTTTATTGGGGTATGGGGTTCCAAACCCTGTAAGGATGGAAAATCAAGCAGGCTTGTGTCTGTTAAACCCAGCTGATGCGCTTTTTCTACTGTATGGTGTGCATGTGCTGCAGCAGCTTCCGTTTGAAAAATTTCAAGTAATCCTTTGTGTTGATAGGCGAATGAAAATGCGGGTAGTTTTGTCCATTCTTCGTAGCGCTGCTGGCTATACAAGGCAATATCACGCAGGGGTATGCCAGATTTTTCCACATTTTCCTGTGTAGCCGACCGCATGAATTTGAGTCCCCAGTCGAACAGGCTCCAACTGAGCCGGGGCTGAATATAAAAAGGACTTTTCGAATTGAGCATCCATCGTAACCCCTGTTGAATGATGCCCGGTGTTGCCAACGGGATAAAATGACTCGGGCAAACATAACCGGCATTCCCGTAGGAACAATTATCGGTCATGGAGGATTTATCGATTACGGTTACTTCATGACCACTCTCCTGTAAATAATAGGCACTGCTTAATCCGATGATGCCGCCGCCAATGATGACTATTTTCATACCCTGTATTGCTTCTTGATTTTGAATATTCTATTTTTTTCCAATGCCAGTTAATCCGGTAACCTGCATCAGGGCTTATATCACCTGAAATCCGTAGGCATAGGGATCGTCTTCCGGATCAATCGAAATCGTGTTGTAACCATAGATCTTTGCCCAGCCTTCCACACTGGGAATGATCGCAGGTTTCCCGCCCACTTCCGTAATTTTTTCCACCCGGCCGGTGAAAGTAGATCCGATAATACTTTCATGGATAAAGAGATCCCCTTCTTTTAATTTCCCCTTGGCAAACCATTGCGCCATACGCGCTGATGTACCGGTACCGCAGGGCGAACGGTCGATGGCCTTATCCCCATAAAAAACCGCATTTCTTGCCGAAGAACGGGGATCCAATACGGCACCCGTCCATAAAATATGGGAACAGCCATGGATGGTGGGATTATCCGGGTGAACAAACCGGTATTGCGCATTGATCCTGTTTCGCAGTTCCCTTGACCAGGCAATCAACCGGTCAGCAGAATGGTTTTCCAAACCGGAAAAATGATCCTGCACATCCACGATGGCATAGAAATTCCCTCCATAAGCGACATCGATCTGTAATTCACCCAGGTCCGGACAATTGACTTTTATATTTTCTGCCGCCAGGTAAGCTGGCACATTGGTGAGTTTGACTGCGGTTACTT
>JAGWTX010000405.1 GCA_028875955.1 Bacteroidota bacterium
CTGTATCGTCCAGATTAAACCTGATCCTGCTTTCCAAAATTGCCGGAAGAAGGCTGGTAATTGTTAACCTATGATCTCTGTAAGTTTATTCGTTCATCATATTGAAATGAATTTCCCCGAAATTCTGCAAGGATAAGATTTTCAGGTCGGCTGCACCCCATCTTTCATCCTTTGCCTGGGAAGCATGGGGAACCACCACACATTTCATTCGGGCAGATTTTACTGCAATCATCCCATTAAAGGAATCTTCAAAACAGATACAGCTCACCGGATCAGTACCCAGCTGCGCCGCACAATTTAAATATACCTGGGGATGCGGTTTGCCATAGGGTAAATCTTCCGCAGAACTGGTGGCGTGTAAGAAAGGGGCAAGACCTGTCATCCCGACAACCAGATCAATCAATGCAGGTGGGGAGGAAGTGGCCAGTCCTATTTTAAAGGATTTCCTGGTAAAAAAATCGAAAATATGCTGAACGCCCGGCATTATCATGCCCCTTGATTCGATTTTTTCCAACACGGATGTCACGATTTTTTTTTCAGCTCTGGCATATTCATCGGAAGCTATCTGAAAATAGGAAAACCACCATTGTACAAATTCTTTTGTCCGAAGACCGGTTGTGGTTTTATATTGATCCTGCGTCAGGTTCACGCCATACTGGCTAAATACCTCAGCGGCGGCTTCATTCCACAAGGGTTCACTGTCCACCAATAACCCATCAATATCAAAAATGGCTGCTTTTAATTCCATAGTAGTATTTTACCGGGCAAATGTAGGACAGCAGAACTAGGTAGCATGTACTGTATTGTCTATTTTTAGACAAACGATGCAGATTTTAAGGACAATGCTTATTTTGCAAGGCTTGCCTAAACCACCCATATGAAAGTAACAGAGCGGCTTAAGAATATTCGGTTAGTACGTTCATTGATCTATGGCTTTGTGGGGATACTTACCTATCCGGGGTTGGTCATATGGAACCGGATCCGGATCGAGGGGACCGAACACCTGAAAAACATTCCAAAACATAATGTGCTTTTTGTAAGCAATCACCAAACCTATTTTGCAGATGTGATCGCCTTCATCCATATTTTTTGCGCAGTTAAATGGCGTAAGCAAAACCGGCTGGGCTTACCTTATTATCTGTTGAATCCCTTTACCAATTTATATTTTGTTGCGGCAGAAGAGACCATGAATGGAAACTGGATCAGTCGTTTCTTTAAACTGGCCGGCGCCGTTACCGTAAAAAGGACCTGGCGGGCGGATGGCAGGGATATCATCAGGGACAGGGATGAATCGGACACCTATAAGATCGATCAGGCTTTGAACAAGAGTTGGGTGATCACTTTCCCGCAGGGCACCACAAAACCCTTTGCACCGGGGCGGAAGGGAACCGCACACATCATTAAGAATAACCAGCCATTGGTTGTACCCGTTGTTATCAATGGGTTCTGGCGTGCATTCAATAAGACCGGATTATCGTTTAAGAAAAAAGGCTCCCGGTTATCTATCAGATTTAAGGAACCCATGGTGATCGATTATACCCAACCTGTTGAAGTCATCCTGGAACAGGTCATGGAAGCCATCGAACAAAGCAAAAACTATATGATGCGGGGAAAACACCATTTTATCACTTTACTGGATAAGTGATAAAAGAGGGTTCTATTCCTTGATAAATAGCGCTTTTAATTCATTGGCATCATCCGGCTTCATTTTACCTGCCAGAATTAATCGTAACTGCCTCCTGCGTAAAGAACCATCAAATAACCTTTTTTCATCCTCAGTTTCGGGGATCACTTTAGGCACTTCCCTGGGTTTGCCGTTCGGGTCAAGGGCTACGAATGTGAAAAACGCTTCATTGCTTTCATACTTGTACTGGTGCAGCAGGTCTTCTCCCCAAACGCGTATGTTGATTTCCATGGAAGTGGTAAATGCACGGCAAACCTTTGCTTCGATGTGCACCACATTACCCAGTTTGATGGGATTTTTAAAACTCAGGTTATCTACGGAGGCTGTCATACTGGGTGTATTACAATGCCTGCCAGCAGCAATGCCGGCAGCAATATCCATCCAGTACATAAGACGGCCGCCCATCAGGTTTCCGAAGGTATTGGTATCATTGGGTAGTACCAGTTCATTCATTACAACAAAACTTTCACTGGCTTTTTTGGGTTCCATGCTGTTCATTTGGGGGCAAAGATACAGGCCATGGGGCTAAGACCAATGGATTTGGCTTATCCGCAACATTGGATCCCATCCATAGCTTTCTAGATGATAACCTTTTCCAGTGTATTCAGATAAGCATCATCCACATCTGCTCCGATACCAGGTTCATCCGATAAGGATAGATGCATTCCCTGGTACTGCACCCCACCCAAAACCGGGTCAATGCGGTGGCCGAGCAGACAGGTATCCAGGTCATAAAACCGGATATTTTCCATGGCCATTGCAAAATGTACTTTTGCGGTTAGTGCCAACCTGCTTTCGAGCATTCCTCCCATCATGCAGGCGATCCCATGGGATTCACAGACTTTATTGATCAGCAATGCTTCCCTGATACCCCCACTTTTGGCAAACTTGATATTCACATAATCACAGGCTTTGTGTCTGATCAGCCGATCGGCATCGTGGTGGGTGAATACGCTTTCATCTGCCATTAGCGGGATAGGGGATACCGCGCATAGGTCAGGTAACCTTTCATCATTCCATTTACGCATCGGCTGTTCACAAAATTCAATGGCATATTCGCCCATGGCTTTTAGCGCCTGTATCGAATCTTCGTAACTCCAACCCTGGTTTGCATCGATTCTGATCTTGATGGAATCGCCTGCCACTTTTCTGATCAGCCGGACCCTTTCGATATCTGTAACAGCGTCTTTACCCAGTTTCACTTTGATGATTCCAACCCCGTTGTCTCTGAATTTTGCAGCGGTAGCAGCCATGTTTTCAGGGGTGTCGATACCAATTGTCAAATCGCTCTCAATGGGTTTTTGTTTCCCTCCCAGGTAAGCATATAAGGGTAATCCTGCTTTTTTTGCGGCGATATCATAAAGGGCAAGGTCAAAGGCGCTTTTAGCGGTATAATTTCCCGCAGTAAAAAAATCCAGCTCGTCCAAACGATTGTCCAGATCAGCTGCTGATTTGTTTTTCCATA
>JAGWTX010000406.1 GCA_028875955.1 Bacteroidota bacterium
CGCTGAATCCGTTCAGCCAAACTGCTTTACAAAATCTGTTATCAACAATTTTTTTCATTTGTTGAAAATTTGCATCCGCAGATAACAGCCTAAGCGGATAGCTTTACTGCATGCGGATGCGATTCCTATTGATAACGGTACTCATGGCAATGGCTACGGTTTCCTGTCACCGGAAACACCTACCTGCCTCCTCGGCTGAAGTCAGTGGATCCCAAACCGGTTTGGCTTCCTTTTATGCGGAATCCTACAATGGCAGAAAAACAGCCAACGGCGAGATCTTTCACTCCTCAGACATGACGGCCGCACACAAGACACTCCCCTTTGGTACAAAAGTCAGGGTTACCAACCTGTCGAATGGCAAGTCTGTTAAAGTCCGCATCAACGACCGCGGACCCTATGTTGCCGGAAGGATCATTGATCTTACCCGGGCGGCAGCCAAAAAAATTGATATGGTTCAGGCAGGTGTTGTGAAAGTAAGGATCCGGTATTGATCAATGCAGCGTATTGACAGACCGGGGGAAGAAGTGCTTTTGACCGCTTTGATTAACCGACGCGGATTCCTGTTTCATCACCATCACTGTAACAGCATCCATCCAGCGATAGCCGTAATCATAACAACAGAAAAACTGATTCCCGCGGGAACTGGTCAGGATATGCGTATGGTAGTGAAAATTAAAACCCCTGTACTGTAAAAATTCCGCTGATGTCCTGATCAGCTGCCGGGAAGGGGGTAACAGGTTTTCCAGGATCCTCCGGTTCTTTTGTAAACAGTGATTGATATTCCTGACAGCGTTTGTGGTGGCACTGTTCAGCAAATTGTGATGTGCATTACGACAGTAGTCGTTACAAAATTTTTTATCAGCCCTGCCCTTTACCGGGTGCTGACAATGCCTGCATAAGGGTTGGTGATCCGGCATACAAGAAATATTTATCCTGTTACAATGAACCACTAATGTAAAATGAACAGCCGTGACAGGGAAGCGTATTATTACGCAGTGCTTTCACGGAAGATTTTATGCGAGGTTTTTTTCAATTACCTGTTGAAGTTGCTGGGCAGAAACCACACCGGATTGACGCCAGACCATTTTACCTTCCTTGAAAAGGATCAAAGTCGGCACTCCCTGTATCTGGTAAACGGAAGCTGCCTGCGGGTTCTTATCCACATCCAGTTTGAGTATGGTGGCTTTTTCTCCGATCTTGGTTTTCAGGTCTTTCAGAACGGGCGCCATCATCTTACAGGGGCCGCACCACTCTGCAAAAAAATCCACCAATACCAGTTTTTCTTTTTCCAGCACTGCTGCAAAATTTCCCATAGCATTTATTTTTTAAGGTCATCAGAAACCAAAGGGGTGGTAGCGGGATTTACCGGTTTCTTCTCCACATAGCAATTCCCACCAAAACAATTTCCTGACGCACAACCAAAGGCAAAAATCCCCATTGCAGCAAAATAGATGCCTGGCAAAAGCCAGGTCCATTCCTTGTCCTTGATCGCCTGCACCATGATGGCAATTCCCGCTAACGCGTAAATGGCCCGCTGTACTGTCCACCCCGTAAGGATCCGATTTCTCATGTTATCTGATTTTATGTTGCAAACCTGCCCAACCACCGCCGTTGTGTACTTCTGCATAGCCATTGGCCAATAAGATGTGTTTCGCAGAAGCACTCCGCATACCCGAAGCACAACAGGTGATAACCGGTTTGTCTTTTTTTATTTTTGTCATTTGTCTTTGTAAGCTATCCAGCGGAATATTTACGGAACCGGGGATATGGCCCCCGGAAAATTCTGCCGGTGTTCTTACATCAATGATCTGTGCCCCTTGTTTTACCAATTGGGAATAATCTACCGTGGGTCCCATGCCCAGTATGCTCTTCAACATAGTTAACATATTGTATCTGGTTTTAATTCAATTGCGCGATGGCTGTTGGTTTGTTGGAGAATACGGAAACCTTATTATAGTTGACTTCCCAGGTAACCGGCATGATTTTTTTCAGCATATGACTCACACCGCAGTATTTTTCCTGTGAATCGGTCACCGCCTGGAGGGCGGCATCCTTGTTTTCAGCAGGTCCGGTAAAATCATACACCAGGTGCATGGCCACATACTCGATGGGTGCCTGTTTGCTGATCTCTCCGGATACTTTGATGGAGAAATCGTTCACTTCCTTACCCGCTTTACGCAGGATGGCTGCAATATCCATTCCCGTACATCCCGAAAGGGCCGTGAGGATAAAGGGTTTGGGGATCGGGCCCTGGTCTTCGCCACCTACTCTTTCCGGTGCATCCATTACAATGGTATGTCCGTTGACCAATGCATTGAACTGCATTTTACCCATCCACTGGGTTTCAATTTCGTGTGTCATCTGTTGATTTTTGAAATGTATTAATGCCAAAAGGCAGGTAAACCAGGCAGTTGCCTGAAATACCGGTCATGGTTAGTATAAAAGCAAACAGCAGGGATCCGATGGCAGCATATCCTGTCAGGTCATGAAAATAATAAAGCGTAACAATCAATACAGCCATCAATAATCTGGTAATTCTGTCTCTTGCTCCCAAATTTTTCCTCATCAGGGTAATCTTTGAATTGTTTTACAAAAATACCCCGTTCAGGAAGCCTGATTTGTGACATTTGTTACATATCTCCCAGAATGCGTACCTGGTTCCGGTACAAAAGCAGTTTTTTCTGGTTTTCCAGTTTTTTTAACAGTCGGGAAACCACCACCCTGGAAGTAGCCAGGTCGGTAGCGATCTGTTCATGGGAGAGATTGAGTAAGGGGGAACCGCCGATTTTTACTTTTTCCTTCAGGTAACGAATCAGGCGTTCATCCAGCTGCTGGAAAGCGATCTGGTCAACCGTTTTTAAGAGTTCATGAAACCGGTGGCGGATAGACCGCATGACAAAACTTTTCCAGGTGGGATATTTGACCAGCCATTCATCCATGATGGAGATGGGTAACAGGAGTAATTCAGAATCCTCTTCCGCAACGACTTCCACTTCACTGGGAAACTGTTGCATGCAACAGGTAAAAGTCATGGCGCAACCTTCATTGGGATTGAGGTAATATAACAGCAATTCATTCCCTTCTTCATCCACCCTTGAAATCTTTAACGAACCTGTGAGTACGATGGGCACCTGACGAACGGTCTGACC
>JAGWTX010000407.1 GCA_028875955.1 Bacteroidota bacterium
GTGATCCTGTCGGATCCTATCTTCCAGGGGCTCGCCATATCACTGATTGGCGGAACCATCACTTCCACCTTTCTTACCCTGCTGGTAGTACCCCTTTTATACTATAAGATGATGCGGAAAAAATATCCTGTAAACACAAAATCAGCCATATGAAAATGTTTATCATAACCAGTATCCGGGAAGATATGCAGGCCGTGACCGGCATATTTGAAAAAGCCGGTATCCCTGTATTCAGCGTTTCTGACACCATCGGCCACAAAGCCGATCACGATGATTATCTACTAAGCAATTGGTTTGGCAGAAATCAGGAAGAGACGGCTGCCCTGTTGTTCTTCAGTTTTACAGAAGACGAAAAAGCAGATCAGGCCCTGAAGCTGGTAAAAGACTTCAATGAACAGAAACAAAGCCTGTTTCCGGTCCGGGCGTTTATCTTACCCGTTCTGGCAGCCAGTTATTAAAAAAATGCATAAAAATAAAAACATGAAAGAAAGAATCGTCAGAGCCGTAGCGGGCACATTTGTTTTGACAAGTATTTTGCTCGCACATTTTGTAAATCCCAACTGGATATGGCTGGGTGTGTTTGTCGGTGTAAACCTGTTACAG
Source organism: Bacteroidota bacterium (assembly GCA_028875955.1). Classification (GTDB taxonomy): domain Bacteria; phylum Bacteroidota; class Bacteroidia; order Chitinophagales; family Chitinophagaceae; genus Sediminibacterium. The sequence continues at coordinate 604 of JAGWTX010000407.1, forward strand.
TCATCCTTCACCAGATTCTGTCCCCTGGAAAAAATCCTGGATGCCGCCGGAGTTGAATCTTCCAACTGCGCCTAAAAAAATGGGGAAGACCCGATCCTGGATCTTCCCCATTTTTTCAAATAAGGATATTGGTTACTTTCCTTTTTGTTATCGTTCCAGATGAAACCCCGGTTCGGGTTGCGGACGATTCGGTGCATTGGCTACTTTCCATCCTGTACGATACATCCATTCCGTCATTTTTTTCAGTTTGGCATAGTCGATATTCTGCGCATTATCCTGTGGCGTATGGTAATCCGGATGCAACAGTGTACTGTACATCAGGGAAGGGATTCCTTTTCGCACATAGGACAGATGATCACTCCGGAAAAACCAACCTTCCTTATGACTTGCCTTGTCCCATTCCGTATCCAGTTTGAATTTGGGACCTTCCTGGTTGGCTTCCAAAGCCATATTTACCAGATCCAAGGAACTTCTGTGAGGTGGCTGAACACCTAACAAAGCGGCGCTATCGGGGTAGTTTCGTCCGATCATATCCCCATTCAAAACAGCGACCATCGATTCCAATGGCACAGTCGGATGACCTACAAACCAACGGGATCCCACCAATCCTCTTTCTTCCGCACCCTGAATGACAAATAACACGGATCGTTTACCCGGATTTTTTTTGAAAGCACGGGCAATGGCCAGCATGGCAACATCTACACTGGCATTGTCATCTGCTCCATAATAGATCGAATCCCCCTTGATGATATCCCGTACACCATGCGCATCCTGGTGACCGCTGTACACCAGGTATTCCTTGCTGAGTTGGGGATCGGTTCCTTTTATTTTCCCAATGATATTCACGGATGGATAATCAAAATGATCCAGTATGATATTGGCATCCAGGATCGCCGGTTTTTTCTCCAGCTCGTTTTTAAAGGACTCATGCACCCATAGAACAGGTACCGTTGTGGTTACCGTGGTGTTGGGACCGCCTTCGATATCATAACTACCTCTTTTAAAATTTTCAACCGCATCATTCCAGCTGTCATCCGCTACCCGGTCTGCCACAAACAAGATGGCGATCGCACCTTTTTTGATGAGCTGAGATCCATACTTCATTAACACAGACCTGTTATAGCGCCAGGTAGGAAGGGAAATATCCAGGTTGATCCCTTCGGGATTGGCTTCCAATGCAACGATCTTTCCCTTTACATCCACCGTTGCATAATCGATATCGGCAGCATTTCCCAGGTAATGGATTTCGCCTTTGATATGTGTATGGGCCATCTGTGCAACTGCAATCTGGTCCCATAATGCCATGGGATTACCATTGATACTGATTGCAGAGGTAGCCGCTACCCGGTTGCGGATCATGTTGAAAAACTGCAGATAGGTCCCGTCATCGCCTGCGGGTTCCAGACCGATGGAACGGTATTGTTCCGCCAGCCAGGCCGAGGCTTTGAGTTCATCAATGGTTCCCGCCGATCTGCCCCGGAAATGGGCATCAGCCAATGCATACAGATCCCTGGTCAGACCCGCTTCGGTTATCGTACCCAGCGCAGGGGGATTTGTCTGTGCATGAACAGAAAGGAGGAAGATCCAAACAAACAAAACAGATAAATACATAGGTTTTCGCATACAAAGACATTGAGGGTTGAAAGGAAAGGTAAGTTAAGTGAATTTTGTATGTGTACGGATTGTCCAAACCGGTTTGGGCCAACTGGAATTTTTCTTTGTTTACCTGAAATTCATCCCAAAGAACAGAAACTTCAACAGACACACATCCGAACCGGATACAGAAACCTTATTTCAGAACTTTTTGGGCAATCCTGCATTATATAGGGATGAAAACAATTCAAGCAACCGAGATCGAAGGATGGGAACGATTCTACCGGGCCAATTTCATCAACAGTTTAACAGGGTTCAAATCTGCGAACCTGATCGGTACAGTAAATCAGGATGGTCAAACCAACCTGGCGGTCTTTAGCAGTATCATCCATATCGGATCCCATCCGGCACTGGTAGGCTATATCAACCGGCCCGTTGCGGCAGCGCCCCATACCCTGGCGAATATTGAGGCAACCGGAAGTTATACGTTGAATCATATACACCCATCCATCCTGCGCCAGGCGCACCAGACCAGTGCAAAATATCCGGAAAACATCAGTGAATTTGAAAAGGTGAATCTAACACCGCAATTTGTAACCGGTATCCAGGCACCCTTTGTAAAAGAGTCCCATATAAAATATGCCCTATCCTTACAGGAGATCCTGCCAATAACCCTTAACCAGACATTTCTGGTGATCGGAAAAATTGAACAGGTTATCCTGTCTGAAGACAGGATAACGGAAGATGGGTTTCTTCCGCTTGATCAATTATCCTCTATTGCCTGTAATGGGAACGATGCCTATTACCATGCGCAATTGGTAGAAAGATTGGGTTATGCCAAACCATAGGAAATCCGTCCGGAAAAAGAATAAACTCGTTTATTTTTACATCAGAGCTTTCAATTGGCTGATAAAGGATTCACTGTCATAATCCGCCATACCGGAATGCAT
>JAGWTX010000408.1 GCA_028875955.1 Bacteroidota bacterium
CAGCGCTTTGGTGCGTTTTTAGACCATGCTTCCATTGGGGTGATCGTGGTAAACCGGAAACAGGAAATTCAGCTGATGAACCCCTTTGCGCTTCAGCTGTTCGGTTATACGCTGGAAGAGCTATCGGGTAAGACCATTGAAACCTTTATACCGCAAAGATTTCATGACAGACACCAGGGTCACCAGGAAAGATATTATGCCAATCAGCAGAGCCGACCCATGGGCATCGGAATGGATCTTTACGCCATCAAAAAAGATGGTACCGAATTCCCGGTGGAAGTTAGTCTGGGGATGTATACAGCCGGGGAAGAAACTTTTGTGATCGCTTTTGTTAGCGACATCACCATCCGGAAAAAAGGGGAAGAGGAGATCAAAAAACTCAATGCAGAACTGGAGAAAAAAGTAAGGGAAAGAACAGACGAACTCGCAGAAAGCATTCAGCAACTGGAAAAACAGATCAAGGAAACCGAGGAAGTGGAAATCGAACTCCGCAAATCTCTGGAAAAGGAAAAGGAACTGAATGAATTGAAGTCACGTTTTGTTTCCATGGCTTCCCATGAATTCAGAACCCCGCTCAGTACCGTACTGTCCTCCATTTTCCTGTTACAGAAATATACCAGCACCGATGATCAGCCCAAACGCGAAAAACATATTGAACGCATTGTATCGGCCGTGCATACCCTTACCGATATCCTGAATGATTTTCTGAGCGTGGGTAAGATTGAAGAAGGGAAAGTGGCGCCGAAATACAGCCTCTTCAATATAAAAGACCATATTCAGCAAACCATCCATGAACTCAATACCATCCTGAAAAAAGGACAAACAGTCGCCTATGAACACACCGGTGAAGAATACACGCGTCTCGATCCTTCCCTGTTGAAACATATCTCTTTAAACCTGCTGTCTAATGCGATCAAGTTTTCACCGGAAAACAGTGTCATCAGGATCACCACCCATCGCGAAGGCCAGACGCTCCGGTTTGAGATCAGGGACAAGGGGTTGGGCATCGCCAAAGAAGACCAGCAGCATTTGTTTGAGCGGTTCTTCAGGGGCACCAATGTGACCGCCATACAGGGTACCGGTTTGGGTTTGCATATCGTTCAGAAATATACCGAACTCATGGGCGGGAAAATCACCTGTATCAGTGAACTCGAAAAAGGAACCTGTTTTGTTATCGAGTTTGCATTGGAAAATGAATAAATTTACCTTCAGTAATCGTTTACAACAAAACCATCCCATACATGATGCATAAAATACTGCTCATCGAAGACAATGATGATATTCGTGAAAATACAGCCGAAATCCTCGAACTCTCCGGCTACCAGGTGATCACTGCAGAAAACGGGAAACTGGGCGTAGAAGCCGCTTTTAGCGAGAAACCCGATCTGATCATCTGCGACATTATGATGCCTGTGCTGGATGGATATGGCGTATTGCACATGCTGCAGAAAAACGAAAGCAGTAAACATACCCCCTTTATCTTTCTTACGGCTAAAACCGAAAGAGCCGATTTCAGAAAGGGGATGGAACAGGGCGCAGATGACTATATTACCAAACCCTTTAACGGCACCGAACTGCTGAATGCGGTGGAAAGCCGGCTCAAAAAAATCTCACTTTTAAAAAAAGAGTTCAAGGGAGGTATGGGTGGTTTTAAGGAACTGGCTGAAGCGTCCAATAGTAAGACCTTATTAAAAGACCTGGCCAGCGGCCGGAACACCAATACCTACAAGAAGAAACAGATCATATTTTCAGAAGGCAATCGTTCCACCAACCTCTATTATATCCAAAAGGGGAAAGTGAAGACCTATAAAACCAATGATGACGGGAAGGAGCTTGTTCTGGAGCTTTATGGGGAAGGTGATTTCCTGGGGTATGTGGCCATGCTGGAAAACACCAATTACAAGGAATCCGCTGAAGCCATCGATGAAACCGAACTGGCCATAATTCCAAGGGAAGACTTTGAAGAACTGATAAACCATAACCAGGAAGTAAGCAGGAAATTTATCCAGTTGCTGGCAAAGAATATTTCCGAAAAGGAAAAACAACTTCTCGGACTCGCCTATAATTCACTCCGGAAAAAAGTGGCGGAAGCCTTGCTGCTGATATATAACAAATACAATACAAAGGCGGATCCCGGTTTCTCCATTGACATCACCCGGGAAAACCTGGCTACCATTGCAGGTACAGCCACCGAATCCTTTATTCGTACCCTGAGCGATTTCAAATCCGAAAAACTGGTGGAAATCAAGGATGGCGGCATCGTTCTCCTGAATGTGCAAAAACTGGAATTGCTGGCTAATTGAAATTGACCTATCCTGCAGGGATCAACCAATCAATCATACGGACAATCTCACAAAAAGAAAGGGGATGCCGCTGTGATATTCTAAAAAAAAACCTAGCCGGATGCCTGATCAACTATAAGGTTTCACTCAGATAGGTGTTGAATTCAAACTTCAAGGTATTAAAGACCTTTTCTGCCGTTTCGAGCTCCTTGGTGAGTTTTTTTTGATTCCTTTTGATCTTTGCGAGTGTGTCAAATTCTTCCGGAAAGTCGGGATCCAGCAATTGTTCCTGCTCCAGGATATCCAGTTTCAGATAACCGAATATCTCATCTTCTTTCAGGAACTGGTTTTGAAAATATTCAATCTTATCCAGGAATCCATTATCCCCGATGATACTGTTCTGCAGGATTTCGGATAACCGGGTTTTCAGTATAATATTCTCCTCGATCAAATACCCGAGTATCCGCTTCCAGGTGGCATTCTCATGCCGGTATTGCGTCAGTACCTGACTGGTCCTGGTAATGGGGGATGGGGGTCTTTTTAATTTCATACTTACTATTTCCGAATTCAAAAGTATTTTTTCTCAATGCCTAAATGGAGAATATCCATCAGCCCCTGACCTGATATTCGTCAGTACCCGGATAAGTGAAAACCCCTGACATCTTTCGTCGGGGGTTTCTCCGGTCGGGGAATTTGGTGATTTTTACAGTTTACCTTTCTTGCCGGTAGCTTTCCTGAGGAACCATTCACCCAGGTGTCCGGGAACTTTTTCAATGAGTTTTTTTGTAAAATGACTGGCCAGTTCTGCAACCAATCCCGGAATCGGCTCACTTTCTTCTGAA
>JAGWTX010000409.1 GCA_028875955.1 Bacteroidota bacterium
CCCAACTGCCAGAAAAAATAAGCAAACCAGCTGGTCGTATCGAGTTGCGGAATAGCAAATGGGATGAGCAGACAACCCAAAAAAGTGTAGGCCAGGGTGACAGTGAATTCGTGTAATCTCGACTTTTCAAAAAGCGATTTGTAGTAACTCCCTGCAAATGCATACAAGAGAACCCAGCAGGCAGCTCCTGCAAGTGTGTAAAGGAATACCTGAAGTGTAAGGGGTTGTTGCAGGATCTGGTTGTACAAAACCAACAGGGCGGCCATGGAAAACAGATCATCACTAATCAGGTACCAGATGATATTCCATTTTCTTTTTTGCATGCATATTATACAAGAATACTTGTGTTGTTGATTTTGTCCAGTATCTGATGCGCAACTTCCATGGCCAGAAACCCATCAATCTCGCTCACGATGGTTGGCGTATTGTTCCGGATGGCGTCTACAAATGCCTGTAGTTCCAGTTTGATGGCATTCAGGGGTTCAATGACCGGGTTGGCGATGGCAATGGTTTTCTTACCGTGTTGTGTTTCTATGTCAAAAGAAAAAACATTGGTATCGTCGGGTTGTTTTAATTTGATGATCTCTGTTTTCTTTTCCAGGAAATCGATACCCAGGTAGGCATCTTTCTGGAACAGGCGCATTTTGCGCATTTTTTTCATGCTGATCCGGCTGCTGGTCAGGTTGGCAACGCAACCGTTGTTGAATTCAATCCGTACATTGGCGATATCCGGTGTTTCGGTCATCACGGCTACGCCGCTTGCGGAAATATGTTTCACATCGCTTTTGACCAAACTTAAAATGATATCGATATCATGTATCATCAGATCCAGGATCACACTTACTTCCGTTCCCCTTGGGTTGAATTGGGCCAGTCTGTGCACTTCAATAAACATCGGATTGAGCGGCATATCCTTGATCGCCAGATAGGCAGGATTGAATCTTTCCACATGACCTACCTGCATTTTGATATTGGCTTCCCGGACCATGTTCATGATGTCCCTTCCTTCCTGGATGGTATGGGCCAGGGGTTTTTCAACGAATACATGTTTCCCTTTTCTGATTGCCTGCATGCAAATGGCGAAATGGTGATCGGTGGGTGCAATCACATCAATCACATCACAGGCATCCATTAGCTTGTCTTCATCCATATAGCGTTTCAAACCGTATTGCTCGGCAACCGCTTTGGCATTATCGTTATTCGGGTCAAAAAAACCGACCAGTTTAACTCCTTCAATTTCTTTCCAGTTATTCAGGTGGAATTTGCCCAGATGGCCCACCCCGAAAACCCCTACTTTCAGCATACGTTTTTCTTTGAGATTCGATGGTAAAGATACTTATTCGGAACGCTTATCCCTTGTTGAGGCAAAGATGTGGATATTATGCCGGCTATTGACCGGTTTACCGGAACAGTTCATGATTTTGGATATTCGTTAACCCGCCACTATTCAGCAGGGTCTCCGCACAGGCTGCCGCATGGGGTAATTCATACCGGAAGAAAAATGCCATGGTATGGATCTTGCTTTCATAAAAGACAGCACCCATCGGGCCCTTGTTTTTACCTTCCAGGTTGGCAGCCGCAATCTGCGCCTGTTTCAACCATTGCCAGGCGATTACGATATAGCCGATCATTTCCATGAATACCGTGGCATCCGCCAGGAATTTTTCGGTTTCCCCCTGTTGTGCAAATGGCAGCAGATAGGAAAGCACTTTGTCTATTCTTTCCAGTTCAGATCTCAGCAATACGGAATAAGATTGTAAACGGGTATAGGATTCCGCAAGTGTAAGAGTATGCAGCATCTGTTCAGCCAGCAATTGCATGGCTTTACCCTTCTCCATCGTAACTTTTCTTCCGAGTAAATCCAGTGACTGTATGCCGGTGGTCCCCTCATACAATGACATGATCTTCAGGTCCCGGTAATGTTGCTGAACGGGGAAGTCGGTGGTAAATCCGTAACCACCCAGGGTTTGAATGGCCAGTGCCGCAGACCGGCTACCCTGTTCGGATGCGTAAGTTTTTACAATAGGAGTCAGGATTTCCAATAAAAGTTCATACCCGTATTTTTCGGATCCGGTTACGGCATGCGTCAGGTCGTATAGTTTGTTACATTCCATACCCAGCGATAGGGCACCTTCGGAAATGGCTTTCTGTGTGAGCAGCATGCGCTGTACATCAGGGTGGTTGATGATAAGGGTAGGAGGTTTGGCCGGGTCTTTTTCGCCCGCCAGGCGCCCCTGGGGCCTTTCCAGGGCATATTGCAGGGAAGCCTGGTAGGCGGCCATCGCAACCGATGCGGCACATTGTCCCACACTGATCCTTGCCCCATTCATCATCTGAAACATATAGGTCAGCCCCTTATTGGCTTCCCCGACCAGGTATCCCCGGCAGTCGTCATTATCCCCAAATGCCAGATGAGTGGTGGCATAACCTTTTTGTCCCATTTTTTGAAAGTCACCGGCACAATACACGTCATTGTATACCAGGCTTCCATCCGCTTGCGGACGAAACTTGGGAATGATAAAGAGCGAGATACCCTTCACCCCTTTGGGTGCGCCTTCGATACGGGCCAGGGTTAGATGAACAAAGTTATCACAGGCTTCGTGCTGTCCGCCGGAGATAAATATTTTCTGCCCCCGGATCAGGTAATGCCCGGCAGGATCGGGAATAGCCGTGGTGAGAATATCCGACAGGGAACTCCCTGCCTGGGGTTCTGTTAATGCCATGGTTCCCTGCCATTTACCGGCAAATATGGGCGGCACATAGGTTTCAATCTGTTCTTTGGATCCGAAAGTGGTAATAAGCCCTGCGGCACCACCCGATAATCCCAGGTAGCCCTGCACGCCATTATTGGCAGCCTGGAACAGGTGATGTGCGGTGCTGAAGATCATTTCGGGTAATTGCATACCACCCTGTTCAAAAGCGGCATATCCTCCGATCCATTGTTGTTCCGCCGCTTTCCGGATGATGGTTCTAAGCTGGGGATGGGTACTAACGCCACCTTTGCCATCATAGCGGGCGGGTGTTTGGTCCATGGACTGGTAATAGGGAAACATGTCCTGGTCGGCAAAGAGTTTGGCGGATTCAATCATCATCCATGCCTGTTCCGCATCCAGGTGG
>JAGWTX010000410.1 GCA_028875955.1 Bacteroidota bacterium
TTTGTTCAGGGCAATGGTTTCTACCTCATCAGTACGGTAGATCTTTTCAAGGGCTGTGATTTTTATCATGTGTCTTTTTTTTGGTGGGGAAGATTTTTTGGTGTTGTTGTTTATGATAAAGGGTTCGATTTATTTTTTCAGGACCAGCTCCTGCATGTTTCCATAATTTTCATAACTGGATGTAACCACTTTGTCTCCGGGTTTCAAACCCTGTAACACTTCATAGTAATCGGGATTCTGACGACCGAGCTGGATATCTACCCGATATGCCATCGTGCCGCTTTCATTCACTTTAAAAATCCAGTTGCCGCCAGTCTGCTGATAAAAGCCACCCTTGGGAACCAGTATGGCTGTGGTTTCATCGCTAAGCGCCAACAAAATCTGTAAGGTCTGGCCCCTGCGGATACCCTGCGGAACATCACCCACAAATACCATATCCACCTGAAAACGGCCATTGATCACCTGTGTGAAAACTTTGGTGATCTTTAATTTATAGGTCTTGTTGGCAAAGGTGAATTCTCCGGTAAGGCCTGTAAATATGCGGGAGATGTAGTGTTCATCCACATCCACTCGAACTTTAAAACCGCTGAGCACATCTATTTGTCCCAGTCTTTCCCCTTCTCTTTTGCTTTGGCCGATCTCAGCATCCAGCGAAGTCAACTGTCCGTCAATGGGGGCACGAACAATCAGGTCGCCCACTTTTTTACGCATAACCGTAAGGGCGTTCTGGGATCCTTCATAAGACTGTTTGGCCTGTTCGAGCTGTTGTTTATTGGAAATGGAGTCCTGCTGCAGGATCTGATTGGTCAGTTGTTTCTTATGCACCAGGTAATTGTAATTGTTCTCTGCGGTCTTAAACTCCTGTAAACCGATCGCTTTCTGTTCATAAAGATGTTTATCCAGTTTATAGATTCTTTCCGCCTCTGTCAACTGGCTTTCTACATCCGTCATCTGGTTCAGTTTATTTACGGTATTCTGTAAAGCGGCATTTCTGGAGATCTGCATCTGGGTAAGCAGGTTATACACCGAGGTTTCCTGGTTAACCAGGCTCAGCTGGAGATTGGTGTTGGACAATTTCAGGATGGGTTGCCCTTTTTTCATGATGGCTCCGTCTTCAACATATTTTTCTTCCACCCTGCCACCTTCAGTGGCATCCAGGTAAATGGAGGTAACCGGCAAAACCACACCATTGACTGGTATGGCATCCTTGTAAGGCCCTTTGGTTACTTCACTGATGGTGATACGTTCTGTATCCACATTGAGTTTCGACTTGCCGGATGTAAAATAGATGCTTCCTCCGATCAAGGCCAGGATTCCTACAATAACAACCAGGGTAGTGATCCTTTTTGAATTCCATTTCTTTTTTTGAATGACTCTGTCCACAGCTTTGTTTTTTAGGTCTTATATTAATTTGATTAAGCTTATATCGAAAGTCTCCCTGGCACAACGTTGTTGCCTGTCAGATGTTACATGCATCAGCAACAAAAGACCCAGGGTACCTGCCAACAAAAGGATGGCTATATTCCGGTGTTGGTGTTGATTGACTGTTTTCATATCTGGAGATTTCCGGATACAGTAATGAAACGATTGTGCCAGAATCTAATCTATCTGATTATCAATGATTTAAAATTTATTTGCGACCGGAACTGTCCGCATTTGAAACAGGAACTGTCCGCTTTTGATACAGTTCCTCCCCGGCTCAATTATCTAATTGGTTCTGTGTCAAATTATTATCTTGCCGGTATGTTTATGGATGGATAGGAAGGGAATATGCGTGAACGCTGGTCTGATGGATTTTTTGGAGATACCTATCCTGATTATTCTGTCATTAGTACCGCCAAACGCATGGATGGCAAATTGAAAATTGAACTGCATGAGTCTACAAAAAGCAAGTATTCTGGTAATCGATGACGATACAGACGTATTAACGGCTGTCAGGCTGTTGGTGAGAACAGAAGTCAAAGAAGTGGTAACCGAAAAAAATCCGGAACAGATTCCATTTCTATTGAGTAAGGACAATTTTGACCTGGTATTACTGGATATGAATTTCAATGCCTCCATCAATACAGGCAATGAAGGGATTTACTGGCTGAAAAGGATCAAGGAATTGAAACCGGAAATATCCGTCATCATGATTACGGCCTATGGGGATATTGATCTGGCCGTGAGATCGCTGAAGGAGGGCGCTTCGGATTTTGTTGTCAAACCCTGGCACAATGAGAAATTATTGTCTACGCTTCTGACGGTGCTGAGAAACCGGGAGATCAACAAGAACAATCTTCCCGGTGCCAAACCCCAAAAGGGGCAACTAAACACCAAAATCATCGGGGAAAGTGAGGTGATGGAAGACATTTTTTATAAAATTGACAAGATCGCCCCAACGGATGCCAATATCCTGATTTTGGGTGAAAACGGAACGGGTAAGGACCTGATTGCAACTGCGATCCATGAACAGTCGCTGCGGTCGGATCAGCCCTTTGTAAAAGTGGATGTGGGCGCACTTACAGAGAGTTTGTTTGAAAGCGAATTGTTTGGTCATAAAAAAGGGGCATTCACTGATGCCAGGGAAGACAGGGTAGGCCGTTTCGAATCGGCCAATGGCGGAACCTTGTTTTTGGATGAGATCGGGAACATATCCTTACAGCAACAGGCAAAATTGTTAACCGTGCTGCAAAACCGGATGGTTACCAGGCTGGGTTCCAATCAGCCGGTACCCATTGATATCCGGTTGATCTGCGCAACCAATATCCCTTTAAGTGAGCTGGCCAATGAGAACAGGTTCCGGAAGGATCTGATTTACCGGATCAATACCGTAGAGATCACCGTTCCGCCGCTCAGGAAGCGAAAAGAGGACATCGTATTGCTGGCCCTGCATTTTGCCCGGATTTATGCCAACAAATACCTGAAACCGAATATACAGTTTCATGAATCGGCCTTGGACAAACTGCGGCAATACGCATTCCCGGGCAATGTACGCGAATTGCAATACACCATCGAGCGGGCCATCATCATGTCGGATTCAGAAATGATAATGGCCAGCGACCTGTTGTTCTCACCCATTGAAAATACGGTATCCGAAACACAGGAAGATGAAGTGCTGAAACTCAGTACGATGG
>JAGWTX010000411.1 GCA_028875955.1 Bacteroidota bacterium
CCGCTTTTCACCCCTTTTTTGCCGGCAGTTACCATATTCACCAATAAGGGACAGGGTGCATATTTGGGATTACCAAATCCATCCTGTAATACTTTTAAGATACTGAGACAAACATCCAGACCGATAAAGTCTGCCAGCTGTAAAGGACCCATCGGATGCGCCATACCCAGTTTCATTACCGTATCAATTTCTTCCACTCCCGCAACCTGTTCATACAGACTGTATATCGCTTCATTGATCATCGGCATCAGGATCCGGTTGGCGATAAACCCGGGATAATCATTGACCACGCAAGGGATCTTGCCTATTTCCTTGCTAAGCCGGGTAATAAGCTCTGTAACTTCTACTGCAGTGGCATACCCATTGATGATCTCGACAAGTTTCATTACGGGTACCGGATTCATAAAATGCATACCGATAACCTTATCCGGTCTTTTTGTAACAGCAGCAATCCTTGTAATCGATATGGATGAGGTATTGCTGGCCAGAATACAATTGGCAGGTGCATACTGGTCCAGTTTACTGAATATGTCCAGTTTCAAGGCTATGTTTTCCGTAGCAGCTTCCAAGACCAGTTCTGCCTGTGCAACACCCGTCTGTATATCCGTTTCCGTACTTAGATTTTGGAGTGTTTGTGTTTTCTGTTCGGGGGTCAGAATACCCTTGGTAACCTGTCTATCCAGGTTTTTACCGATGGTCTGCAAGGCTTTCTCCAGTTGGGCGGTCTGCACATCTACCAGAATTACTTTGTATCCGTATTGCGCAAAAACGTGGGCAATCCCGTTTCCCATGGTTCCTGCTCCGATAACTGTGATGTGGGTAAGTGACATAGGCAATCTTTACTTGAATAGATGTAATCTTCTATCGGCAAATGTAAAATGTTCAGCGGGTATGCACGGATACTATTTTACACGCATGATCCATTTTCCAAAGAATCGGCTAACCCTGAAAGGACAGGTGAAAATACTGACTAATTTTTCTTTTTGAAATCACCTCTTTTCCAGGCCTGGATAAAGTCTGCCCAGGCGGCGGGATTCAGAATGTTCATGGGAGGCACCTGCCCTGTGTAATAGGCTTTGGTGGCTTGTTGTCTGAGTTGATAATTGACAGCTTCCCTGCCATCTGCCGGTAAGCTGTTGATCAACAGTCTTTTTTTGGCATCATCCACATTTTTCCTGGCTGTTTCATACAAATCATCCGGAGCGGTTGTATTCAGGAAATCGCGTTCAAACTGTTCCCGGCTGGGTCTGGGGAGTAAGATGGTGGCAGGCAAAAAAGCCGTATCTGTTACCAGTAACTGAATCACGGGGTACTGGTTGTCTTTGAGGTTATTGGGGATCTGAATGGTTCTGTTTTTGAATCCCACACTTGAAAAAGTGATTTTATCCCCTTTTAGAACCGCTATGGAGAATACCCCATCATAACTGGTAATGGTTCCTCTACCTTTGCCATCTACAATCACGCTACAGGAAGGTATTCCCCGAAGACTATCTGCTGTCATAACCACCCCGTATAACTGGATCACAGAGTCCCTGTATGGGTTTGTCTGTTGTGCCCGGCCCGTTTTGAGGGCCAGTATTGCTGCGAGCAGTAAGGTATAACGTAGCAGTTTCTTCATCTGGGTCAAAAATACAAAGCCTTTTTTACACAAAAATCAAAGGTTCCGTCTTTCGCAAGACCGAAAAACCCCTATTCCCAACAAAGTAAAGGTGCAAGCTGTTAACTTTGCAGCCGGATTTCTTTTTTAACAAAAACTTTCGTGATGACAGAAGCAGATATTCTCAAGGCCCTGAGTAATGTGCAGGAACCCGATCTGGGTAAGGATCTGGTGACCCTGAATATGGTAAAAGATATTGCCATTTCAGGGAATGAAGTGAGTTTTACCATCATACTGACCACTCCGGCTTGCCCGATGAAGGATATGATGCGAACAGCTTCCGTCAATGCAGTAAAATTACTCGTGAACAAAGAAGCCAATGTGAGTGTGAATTTTACGGCAAATACGACAACCCAGCGGAAAGATGACCAGCAGGTGCTTTCCGGAGTAAAAAATATTATCGCGGTTGTCAGTGGTAAAGGGGGTGTAGGGAAAAGCACCGTTTCCGCAAATCTGGCATTGGCGCTGGCGGAAGGCGGAGCAAGCGTAGGACTGATGGATGCTGATATTTATGGACCCAGTGTTCCCATGATGTTTGGGGTCAGGGGTGAGAGACCGATGATGAAGGATGTTGGTGGCAAGGGGATGATCGTTCCTTTGAAGAAGTATGGGATCAGCCTGATCAGCATCGGTTTATTGGTTGACGAAAAAAATGCGGTGGTATGGCGTGGTCCGATGGCAAGCAGCGCCATCCGCCAGTTTATCACTGATGTGGACTGGGGTGAGCTGGATTACCTGATCATTGATATGCCACCCGGTACGGGTGATATCCACCTTACCCTGATGCAGATCGTACCTGTTACCGGGGTGGTCATTGTAACCACTCCCCAAAATGTGGCGCTGGCAGATGCCAAAAAAGCCATCGCCATGTTCGGGCAGGCACAGATCAATGTTCCGATCATCGGCCTGGTTGAAAATATGGCCTATTTCACACCGGAAGAATTGCCGGACAATAAATACTATCTTTTTGGGAAAGAGGGTGGTAAAAGGCTGGCTGAGGAATATGAACTTTCATTCCTGGGACAGATCCCACTGGTGCAATCTATCCGTGAGGGGGGAGATAACGGGGTTCCGGCCATGGTAGGTGAAAATGAACTTACCAAACGATCATTCCGCGATTTTGTGTCAAGAGCGGTGCGGAACATAGCCCAGCGAAACGCCAATATGCCACAGACACAGATCATCGCCATGACCAGGGAATAGGAAAGCAGGACGGCGTTTTGTTTCCTTTTCCATAAGAGCCCCTGTCAGAAATGACTTGGGCGTTTTTATCTTTTATATCTTCGGTATATGTATTCATTACCGCATTACCAGGAAAAAGACCCTGAAAAAATTTTGGCATTTATGCGGCGGTATCCCTTCGGGATCTTGATGGCCGTTGACTCCGATGCCAAACCCGTAGCCACCCAGCTGCCATTCCTGATAAAGGAAAGGGAAGGTCAATGGTATCTCT
>JAGWTX010000412.1 GCA_028875955.1 Bacteroidota bacterium
GTTTATCTGGAAGGCGGACTGGGTACCACTTATTTATTCAATGAAATAAGCGTTGGAAGTGAGATCATTTTACGCGGACCGCAGGGAAAATTCACGCTGCCGGAACCCATTGCAGAAGACCTGTACTTTATCTGCACGGGAACCGGGATCGCACCTTTCCGCTCCATGGTGCATTTTCTGCATAACCATAAATTACCCCACCAGAACCTGCACCTGATTTTCGGTTGCAGGAAACTGGGAGACGGTTTATATATTGATGAACTGAAAGAATTGGAAAAACAGGAATCCGGTTTCTTTTTCCATCCCTGCTATTCACGCGAGGAGGAAGTTCCGGCTGGTGCACACAAGGGATATGTACATCCGGTTTATGAAGCCCTGACCCAACAAGGTAAAACGCCGGCTAAATTTTATTTATGTGGCTGGAAAAATATGATCGATGAAGCCAAACAACGCATCACAGACATGGGCTATGATCGCAAGGCGATTCATCTGGAATTGTATGGATAGCATCCGGAAGAAATGAGTAATGAATTCACCAAGGGTATTTTCATTACTCATTATTTTCTTAATAAGTTTACATAAGCTGCTCCAGCACCATATCCTTCACCATACTCATCAACACTCTTTCCTGAACCATACTGTCGCGGTAACGGATGGTTACCGTCTGGTCTTCCTTGGTCTGGTGATCAATGGTGACACAGAAAGGGGTGCCGATCGCATCCTGTCTCCGGTATCTTTTTCCGATCGCATCCTTTTCCTCATAAAAACATTTGAAATAAGGTTTGCACGCATTCATCAGGTCACGGGCGATCTCCGGTAACCCGTCTTTTTTTGTCAATGGCAGTATGGCCAGTTTATTGGGTGCAATCTTTGCCGGAATGTGCAATACAACCCGGTTATCGGTAGAGCCGTCTTCCTTATGAATGACTTCTTCCTCATAGGCATTGGAAAGGATCAGCAGGAACATCCTGTCGAGACCGATTGATGTTTCCACTACATAGGGAACATAATTCTGGTTGATCTCGGTATCAAAATATTGTAATTTCTTTTTACTGAAGTTCTGGTGCTGTGTCAGATCAAAATCGCTCCTGGAATGGATCCCTTCCACCTCCTTGAATCCAAAAGGGAATTCGAATTCTATATCACAGGCTTCCTTGGCATAATGGGCCAGTTTCACATGATCATGAAACCGGTATTTTTCCGGTGAAATACCCAGGCTCAGGTGCCATTGTAAACGGGCTTCTTTCCAATACTGGTACCAGTCCCCTTCCGTACCGGGGCGAACAAAAAACTGCATCTCCATCTGTTCAAATTCGCGCATGCGGAAAATAAACTGACGGGCTACGATCTCATTACGAAAAGCTTTACCGGTTTGTGCGATCCCGAAGGGTATTTTCATCCGGGCTGTTTTCTGCACATTCAAAAAATTCACAAAGATCCCCTGCGCCGTTTCCGGACGGAGATAAATGGTATCGGATTCCTCCGCAACTGAACCCAGTTGGGTTGAGAACATCAGGTTAAACTGACGGATTTCCGTCCAGTTGGCGGTACCACTTACCGAACAGACGATTTTTTGCTCCATCATCAACTCCCGCAGTGCAGCAAAATCTTCTGCAGCCAGTAAGGCATCCATTTTGGCCAGGAGTGCATCCGCTTCTTCATCTGCCCCCTTTTCCCGCAGTTGATCTGCTTTGGCTTCCAGCAGATGGTCTACCCGGTATCTTTTCTTACTGTCTTTGTTATCGATCATCGGATCGCTGAAATTATCCACGTGACCACTGGCTTTCCAGGTGGTGGGATGCATAAAGATGGCAGCATCGATACCTACAATATTCTCATGCAATTGGGTCATGCTCTTCCACCAGTAATCCCGGATATTCTTTTTCAATTCACTACCATAAGGGCCATAATCATACACGGCACTGAGTCCGTCATAAATCTCACTACTGGGAAACACAAAGCCATATTCCTTGGCGTGCGAAATGATGGCCTGAAACTGATTGTCTTGTTGTATGCTCATAACGGCGGCAAAAATATGCTTTTAGCCTTGGTCTGCGAAACCCGGAAAGGATGCATTTTGCCTCTTTCGGTCCAGGATTCTGTCATTCATCCCAAAATAGGCCGATTTATGGATAAAAAAATTAGTTTTAGCCCATCCAAACTAACAGCCCCATGATAAAAAAACTGATTACCCTTTTATGCCTGATTCCCATGCTGACGCAGGCACAACAAACCACCGAATATCCAAACGACTACCTGTCGCCCGCATTCCATGCCGGAAGAAGGGAAGCGCTTCGGGAAAAAATGCCTGCCCATTCCGTGGCGGTATTTTTTGCTTCGCAGACCAGGGTCAGAAACAATGATGTGGACTATTATTATGCCCAGAACAAGAATTTCTATTACCTGACAGGATTGGAAGAACCCAATTCCTTACTCCTGATCTATAAGGAACCTGTAACCATACTGGGAAAGACCGGTACAGAATTTCTTTTTGTACAACCCCGTAACCCGCAAAAAGAAATGTGGACCGGAAAAATTCTGGGAGTGGAGGGTGTGAAGGAAAGATACAAAATGGAGAATGTCTTTACCAACGACCAATTCTCCTATGCAGCTTTTGACCTTACGGGGCGGGATTCTGTTATGACCAATTTTGAAAATGAAGGGATCCTGTCAAAATACTATAATGGCCGTACAGGAATGGATCCCCTGTCAAAAATGGCGACCATTGTGGAAAGTTCAATCACGCAACATCATACGCCCAACGCCTTACGCAGCCTGCTGGGGATCCTGAACGGGATGAGGGGGATCAAACAACCCGAAGAGATCGCGATTATGGAAAAAGTGGTAGCCATGAGCGTGGCCGGGCACCAGGAAGTGATGAAAGCCGTGAAACCGGGTATGACAGAATACCAGGCACAGGCGATCATGGAATATGAATTCAAAAAGAACGGATCTGAATTTGTAGGGTATCCCAGCATCAACGGATCCGGGGCCAATACCTGTATCCTGCATTACGAATCCAATCAAAGATTGATGAATAACGGCGATCTGCTCTTAAGCGATTGTGCTGCCGAATACCATGGATACAGTGCCGATGTTACCC
>JAGWTX010000413.1 GCA_028875955.1 Bacteroidota bacterium
GATGGAGCCGCTTTTGCCATAGTAATGGCCATCACGCATCCGGATGCAAGACCCCATGAACGTGCCAGTATGATCATTGTTCCTACCGATACCCCAGGATTCGAACTGGTACGTAATATTCCCATTTTCGGTGAAACCGGTGAAGGCTGGGCCAGTCATGCGGAAATCCGTTATAACAACTGTCGGGTACCCCAATCCTATTTGATCGGAGAGGAAGGCATGGGTTTCCGATTGGCACAGGAAAGATTGGGGCCGGGCCGGATTCACCATTGTATGCGCTGGATCGGTATCGCCGAAAAAGCCTTTGATCTGCTTTGCAAAAGAGCCGCCACCCGTGAACTGGAAGAAGGGGTGATGCTGGGACAGAAACAATTTATACAGGGTTTTATCGCGGAAAGCCGCGTAGAAATTGATGCAGCGAGGTTACTGGTTTTACGAACCGCCTATCAGATCGACCAGGTGGGTGCCAAAGAATCCAGGGATGAGATTTCCGGTATCAAATTCTATGTAGCCAATATGTTTCTCAAAGTACTCGACAGGGCCATACAGGTGTACGGAGGTATGGGGTTAACCGATGAAACCATGTTGGCAAATTTATACCAGCACGAGAGAGGTGCCCGTATTTGGGATGGCGCTGATGAAGTGCACAAACAAAACCTGGCATTGAGTATCCTGAAAAAATATGGCCTGGATATAAAAGGCATGCGGAAACAATAGGTCCGACAGGCTGCTATACGGATAAACAACACAATTTTCATGCAGGAAAAGAATACAACCGGATTAACTGACAAGGACCCATTGGAGCCGGGATTGTTGCAACCCTACCTGGATCAGTTCGCTCCTGCCATAGGAAAGATCCTCGAAATAAGCCGGTATACCGGAGGCTATTCCAATCTTACCTATTGCCTCCAGACTGCGGAAAAAGCCTATGTGCTTCGCATGCCACCTGTTGGGGCGCAGATCAAAACTGCACATGATATGGACAGGGAATACAGGGTATTGAGTATGCTCAAACCGCTGTATGCCAAAATACCCTCTCCCCTATTGTTTTGCGATTCACCGGATGTACTGGGTGCACCCTTTTACATCATGGAAAAAATGAACGGAATCATTTTACGGGCCTCGCGTGCACCAGGCATGAATATACCCGCACCTGTATTCCGGGCCTTATCTGCTTCCTTTATCGATAACCTGGTTGCCCTGCATGCTTTGGATATCCAATCAACCGGTCTGATCGGTTTGGGCAAACCCGAAGGTTACACTACCCGGCAGGTAACCGGTTGGGTAAAGCGGTATTTTACGGCTGAAACAGATACGATTCCCGATATCAATGCAGTGGCACAATGGTTACAGGAACAACAACCCTTACCACAGGCGCCTGCATTCCTGCACAACGATTATAAATACGATAATCTGTTACTCAATCCGGATAACCTGACAGAAATCACAGCTGTGCTTGACTGGGAAATGGCAACCGTGGGTGATCCGCTGATGGATCTGGGTGCCTCACTTGCCTATTGGTTTGAAGCGGATGAAGGGGAAGTGTTCCGGCACTATAATCTCAGCTGGCTTCCGGGTAATTTTACGAGGCAGGAGCTGATCGGCCGTTATGCGGAAAAAAGCGGCAGGGACCTGCGGGACATCCTTTTCTATTATGTATTCGGATTGTTCAAGAATGCGGTGATAGCCCAGCAGATTTATCATCGTTGGAAACAGGGGCACAGTTCCGATGCACGTTTTGGTGCACTGTTACCCATGATCCAGTTACTGGGCAGGAAAGCAGCGGATACGATCCAAAAAAGATCTCTCTGACAAGTCTTATTCATCTTTTCGTCGCAAAGCACCCTTCCAGTTATGTTTTGTGGCATTGTACTGTTCCAAACATTGCTGCACATAATAACCCAGTTCCAGCTCATTCAGCAACATGACCACTTCATAATCGGGCCGGTACCTCACCATGAAACTATCCAATTCAGGGGAATTGAGCTGGGTGATCTTTCTGACAAACTGTTTACTGAACCGGTGATTTATATAGGCTTCCTGTTCCTGATCCAGTAACCGCTTCTGTAAATTCAGGATACTCCTGTTTCTTTTGGTTCTGAACATATTGATGATCTCATCCAGGTCAAAACCTACGGTCAGTCCGCCCGGATTGTACCCCGGGTTATTGCTCAACCTTAATGTGGGTTTCTTAAAGTCAAACACTTTGGCATAATCTCTCCTGTTCTGGATCGAATCAAATTTATAATACCGGTTCCGGACTTTCACTTCCGGCAATTCCGTAGCGCGAAGATGGATCATCACATCAAAATTATTCCTGTTGGAAATTGTGTCTACGGCATATTTCATGGTAGACTTCCCGATCAGCGTAAACCAGATGGAATCATTTTTGGGTACGGTGATGATATAATGTCCGGAAGAATCTGTAAGTGCACCATGGCCTGAGTTACTCAACACCCCTACGGCTTCCAACGGACGGCGCGCTGTGATATCGTATACATTTCCACTGATGGTCACATACTGGGCTTTCCCAGTCTGCCAACCACCTACCGTAAACAGCAGCAGCAATATGATAGCAAGGGGTAACCTTTTTCTCAAATCCATGATTTAGGATGTAATATTAAAGCAGGGTGCTCAGAGTGCAAGTGCCGACTGGCAAATTAACGCAGGTTTTGCAGATGACAGCTGGTTCCGGGACCGGTCAGACCGATTACCCATAAAACCACTTACCTGTAAGTTGTACTCAGAACTTCGTATCAATGATATAGGGAAGCATGGATCGCCAGGTTGGCCAGTCATGGGTAATGTCAGACCCCCAGATATCCAGATCATACCAGATCCCTTTGTTATACAGGATTGCGGCAAACCGTTTGGAAGCATCAGGGTCTTCATAGGATCCGCTACCGGAATAGATGTGGATATGATGACTGGCCCGGATCTTTTCCAGATACCAGTTATCTGTCAGGTTGGGCAAATAATGTTCGGGACTATTATAATAAACCTGATCGTCAAAAAAGCCTTTGGTATATTCTGTAAGGTCATATACCCCGCTCATACTGATGGCTCCATTCAGGATATCCGGTCTTTTGAGAAACAGGTT
>JAGWTX010000414.1 GCA_028875955.1 Bacteroidota bacterium
ATTCAAAAGTCGAAATTCAAAAGTCAATAGCTAACTGACTAGTATAACATACGGACTTTGATCGTGCTTTTTACTTCTTTTAAAAGGGCTACGGCCTGTTTGGATAGTTTTTTGTCAACATCCAGCACCACATAGCCGATCGCATCATTGGTCTTCAGATACTGTCCCACAATATTGATGTTGTTTTTGGATAAAGCCGTATTGATGGCACTCAACACACCCGGTACATTGTGATGGATGTGCAGGATCCTGTGTGCATTTTCAACCGGGGGCAAACCGATCGCCGGTACGGTATGTGATCCGTTGGTGATGCCCCTTTCGAGGTATTGAAACAATTTGATGCTCACATCCTCCCCGATATTCTGCTGGGCTTCTTCGGTAGACCCGCCGATATGCGGTGTAAGAATCACATTGGGCAAACCCTGTAAAGGGGTTTCAAACGTATCCCCATTTTTTTCGGGTTCCACCGGATAAACATCGATCGCCGCTCCGCTGAGCAAGCCTTCTTTCAATGCAAGGGCAAGGGCTTTCAGATCCACCACTTCACCCCTGGCATAGTTGATCAGGATGGATCCCTTCTTGAAGGATTTGATCAGGTTTTTACTGATGAGGTTCTTTGTCTGTGCCGTATCGGGTACATGCAGGGTTACGATATCAGATTGTGTTACCAGGTCTTTCAGGCTTTTTGCAGAAACCGCGTTACCCAGTGGCAATTTGGTCTCGGTATCATAGAACATCACTTTCATTCCCAATGCCTCTGCCAGTACACTTACTTGCGATCCGATATTGCCATAGCCGATGATCCCCAATGTTTTTCCCCTCAATTCATAACTGCCCTTGGCGTCTTTTAACCAGAGACCGGCGTGCGCAGCTTTGTTTTTGTCCGGTATTCTCCTGATCAGCATGATCGAAGCCCCGATCACCAGTTCGGCCACGCTGCGGGTATTGCTGTAGGGCGCATTGAAAACGACCACACCCGCTTCTGTAGCGGCATTCAGGTCAACCTGGTTCACACCGATACAAAAACAGCCTATCGCCTGTAGTTTGGGGGCATTGGCCAAAACCCGGGCTGTGATATGCGTTTTGGATCGGATCCCGATCAGGTGTACGTCTTTAATTTCCTTGATCAGCTCATCTTCGCTAAGGGCACCCGCTATTTTACGGGCTTTTACATATCCCTGCTGATTGAACTGCTGAACGGCTTTATCACTGATGTTTTCAAGAAAAAGAATATTGATCCGGTCTTTCGGATAACTGGTGGTTGCTTGCTTGCTCATATTTGCGAAAATAAATGTTATTTGTTTGACCACATCACAGATAGTTTTCCACTTGCGTAGGTCAGGCTGCTGCAGGAAGCTATATTTGTCGTTTTTAGAACAAAATATTGAAAATGTTCAGACTGAAGACAGTTCCGCTACTGACTTTTTTATTAATCGCCTCCTGTGGCTCGCAACCGGAAAAGGCCCATTTTGCGGTGCACAGACCGGAAGGTCCCAAGGATTTTTCCCCACTCAGTGCCGGGGAGAAAGCCTATTACCAGTCAGCCATCGAACCGCTTTATGAGAATTTATTACTCAAAAGAGGGTTTAACGGCAGTATCCTGCTGGCCAAAAACGGGGAAGTGGTTTTTGAAGATTACCATGGTCTGGCCAATTTCAAAACAAAGGAACCCATTACAGCCAACACCCCATTTCACATCGCCTCCGTATCCAAGACATTTACCTCCGCCGCTGTCTTGAAACTGATGGAAGAAGGCAGGATCGCACTCGATGATAAGGTTGAAAAATTCTTTCCCGAATTTCCCTATCGCAATATCACCATCCGCAACCTGCTCTCACACAGAAGCGGGTTGCCTAAAT
This sequence comes from Bacteroidota bacterium, assembly GCA_028875955.1. Lineage (GTDB taxonomy): Bacteria > Bacteroidota > Bacteroidia > Chitinophagales > Chitinophagaceae > Sediminibacterium. The sequence continues at coordinate 1,860 of JAGWTX010000414.1, forward strand.
ATGATCATTTCCTGGATGGCACGGTATCGGAAGTGATCCTGGTAAAAAACCGCAAGGGGAAACTGGTGAAACGCACACGCGTTTTTAAAAAACCGCTTCCTTTTTCAGGTCCTGCAACCAATGAAGACCTGTTACAGTACATGATCACTTACCGTCCTCCGATCGAAGCCCTGCCCGATCGCAGATATAGTTACTGCAATACCAATTTCGCCATACTCGCACTCATCGTGGAAAAGATTACCCATATGCCCTTCCCGGAGTATATGAAAAAGAACCTGTTTGAGCCATTGGGTATGGAACACACGTTTATTTTCAGCATTGCCGATACGGCCAATTACCAGCCTTCCTATAATTACAACCGGGCACCCTTTAAACTGGACAGGCTGGATTGCATATATGGCGACAAGAATGTATACAGTACCGTGAGAGACCTGTTGTTATGGGACAGGGCATTGTACATGGACAAATATGTAAGCGCCAAATCTCAGGAACTGGCATACAAGCCATATAGTTTTGAAAGAAGGGGCGATAAAAATTATGGGCTGGGCTGGCATTTACTGATCAAACCGCCGGATCCCACGATTGTATACCACAATGGCTGGTGGCATGGCAATAACGCCGTTTTCAAAAGACTGGTGGCAGATACGGCCACGGTGATCATTCTGGGTAATAAATTCAACCGCAATATCTGGTCTGCCGGAAAAATGAGCTCTGTTTTTACCGGTCATGCAGACACTACCCGCTTAGAAGGTTCAGAGGAATAATAAATTGATTACCAATATAATTATAAGGGAATTCCCGGAAAAAAGGGTATCCGTGCCGTTTTTAGTCAATTCCACCTATTTTTGCAGACTTTTTATATAAACCAGCAGATTAATTCGCTTTATGGACAAAATCTTGTTTTACGCCGTTCCGGCGATGGGAGTAGTCGGTCTCCTTTACACCTTATTGAAGTTTAACTGGGTTTCCAGACAGGATGCGGGAAACGACCGCATGAAAGAGATCAGCAATTATATTGCCGAAGGTGCGATGGCATTTCTGAAAGCAGAGTATAAGATCCTGGGGTATTTTGTTGTAATCGTTGCCTTATTGTTGGGTGTGATGGGATATACGGATCCAAAAAGTCACTGGAGCATTGCACTGGCATTTATCATGGGTGCTTTTTTTAGTGCTCTGGCCGGTTTTATCGGAATGCGTATCGCAACCAAAGCCAATGTGCGTACGGCTCAGGCGGCA
>JAGWTX010000415.1 GCA_028875955.1 Bacteroidota bacterium
GAAAAAGACAAAAGTGAAAATGTGATGGTGGTTGACCTGGTCAGGAACGACCTGAGCAGGATTTGCCGCGAGGGTTCCGTAAAAGTGGAGGAGCTTTTCGGTATCTACAGTTTTCCGCAGGTTCACCAAATGATTTCTACCATCAGCGGTGAGCTGGAAGAAGGTATGGATCTGTCCCGTATCATCCAGGCCAGCTTTCCGATGGGCAGTATGACCGGTGCACCCAAAAGAAGCGTGATGGAACTGATTGAAAAATATGAAAAAACAAAAAGGGGGATTTACTCCGGTGCCGTTGGCTATATCCGACCGGATGGGGATTTTGATTTTAATGTTGTGATCAGGAGTATCCTTTACAATGCCACAAATCAGTATCTGTGTTGCCTGGTGGGAGGAGGTATCACATTTTACAGTGACCCGGAACAGGAATATGCAGAATGTTTATTAAAAGCGGCTGCCATCAGAAAAGTTTTGGAAGAACCGGACTGAGGAGATCCCTCATTTCGAAGCAACCGTTCCTTCCAGTAAAGCCCTTACCGACTCCATCAGTAAGTTGTTTTTCCTGGCTTCAAACAGGGAAGCTGTTTCCTTGGGTAAACGCATATTGTATTTCTTCCCTTCTGCCAGGGTTTTATCAAATCCCGGATTCCATTTCGAGAACTGGACGATATCCAGCATCAACCCATTGGCAACAATGATTGAATTGTATCTTCCGCTGATTTCCAGTACCGTTGTTTTTTCCATTTCCTCGGGACTCAGCTGAACGGGTTTTTGATCTGCCAGGATCTGTTTCTGTTCGCGTGTCTCACTGGCTGTCATGGTAGTCCAGCCACCGCTACCTTCAAAAATATAGTGGGTGGCAATGAATTTTTTTACATGGTTCCGGGTTTCTTCGGGCAAATAATACTGCAGTTGCCAGAAATCACGGCTACCGGATTTGCGGATGGCCTGTCTTACCCTGCCTGCCCCACCGTTATAGGCAGCCACCACCAGTAACCAATCGCCAAACTGGCTATACAGTTCTTTCATCAACCGGGCAGCGACCTGGGTGCTTTTGTAATAATCCATCCTGTCGTCGTTGCTGCCCCCGGTTCTCAGACCAAAGCGATGGGCTTCGTCGGGCATCAATTGCCAGGGGCCCACAGCACCGGCCCAGGAAACCAGTCCTGAACGGAGATCGCTCTCAATCACGCTCAGGTATTTCATTTCTTTTGGGATGCCGTATAAGGTTAGGATATTATCATAGAGATCGAAATAGGGTTTCCCCCAGGATTTCATTTTCTCCAGCTCCTCACCCTGTTTCCTGACATATTCCTGTACAAAAGACACGGCCCTGGGATTTAATTGGGCTGCATAGGGTTTGGAAGCATCAAAATCGTTGTTGAACAGGCTTTTGAACCCGTTTTTAACCGGTAAGGTAGAATCGGCAGGCCATAGGGCATTGTGTCCCAAACGGCCGGTAAATGACATGGTACCCAGACTGCCCGCTACAAAAGCGAAACAGACCAGGGTCATTTTGGCCAGTGACATATGACTATTTATACTAATTCCAAACCACTTCATACAACTGAATACTCCTTTTTTTATTCGGATAGCCTGAACGTGCAAAAATTGGTCCAAACTCTATTTTTTCAGAAATTTCAACCAGATCAGGTCAGAAAACATCAAACAGCAATGGCTGTAAGTTGTTTCGAAAGGCGCAGCAAAGATACTTCTTCAAAATGAGAAGTCATAACCTGCAGGCCAAAGGGCATACCGTTGGGGTGCTGGAACAGGGGAAGGGAAATACCGGGAATACCCACCAGGTTGGCAAAAACGGTATAGATATCCGCCAGGAACATTTCTACCGGATCGGTATTTTTTACACCGATCGGGAATGCCGTTGAAGGAACAGTGGGTGAAATAATGGCATCGTATTGTTGGAAAATATGCCGGGTCTGATTTAGCAATAATTGTCTAACTTGTTGAGCCTTAGTAAAATATGCATCAAAATATCCGGCACTCAGTACAAAGGTACCCAGCAATATCCGGCGCTGCACTTCTTTGCCAAAACCCTGACTCCTGGTGGCTTTGTACAATTCGGTCAGGTCGGCATGACCCACATCTGCCCGGTAACCGAATTTAACGCCATCATACCGGGATAGATTGCTGGAAGCTTCCGCCGTTGTCAATACATAGTAGGTGGGAACAACATACTCAAGTAACTCAAAATCAACAGATTCAACAATATGACCGGATTCTGTTAGTTTTTTGATAAAACTTTCTGTCTGTGTTTTGATTTCCGGATCCAGACCCGGATGTTCCAGGGCTTCCTTAAAATAGGCGATTCGGTATTTTTTAGCCTTCTCCTCCAAAAGATCGGCATAAGCAGGTACCGGTTTGTCTGCAACCGTACTGTCGTAATTATCCGGACCGGCAATCACCTGAAGAACCAATGCCGCATCTTCTATGGAAAGGGAAAAAATACCGATCTGATCAAAAGAGGATGCATAGGCAATCAATCCATAACGGGAAATCCTTCCATAACTGGGTTTGATACCGACCACCCCGCAAAAATCAGCGGGCTGTCTGACAGATCCACCGGTATCGCTACCAAGGCTGATCATACACAAACCGGCCTGAACACTTACGGCAGACCCGCCTGAAGAACCGCCGGGTACCCGGCTGGTATCCCTTGCATTCCGCACCGGACCATAAGCAGAGTTTTCATTACTGCTCCCCATGGCAAATTCGTCACAATTCTGCCGGCCAATGATAATGGCACCGGCATCCAGCAGTTTTTCAACGGCTGTTGCGTGGTAAACGGCTGTAAAATTTTCCAGTATCCTGGATGCGGCGGAGAGTGTGTGGGATCGATAACTGATCACATCTTTTAAACCAACCACCACTCCGTGCAGTGGAGAAAGCGGGGAACCTTTTGTTCTCTCCAGATCCAGTGTGGCTGCACGTTCCAGGGCTTCCTTTTCATATACTTCCAGGAAGGCATTGAGATCCCGGTTGGCTGCAATCGCATCCAGATAATGACGAACGGCCTCCACACAGGTGGTTTGGCCGTTCTGTAATAAGGTATGATAGTCTTTGATGGATCGAAAGCTG
>JAGWTX010000416.1 GCA_028875955.1 Bacteroidota bacterium
TCTGTTTGTTTGGATTGTGTTTGAGAAATTTTACCATGAATGATGCATCTATCCTCTTCCACTATTCACTGCTTCATCATTGCAAAGGATGTTCTGCTTAAAAATATCCGCTTTTCTTCCGGTCCTCCATGGCCGCTTCCGAAACCCTGTCGTCGATCCTTGTTTCACCGCGTTCACTGGTTTTGGTGGCAATGATCTCATGGATGATATCATCGATGGTGGAAGCATTGGATTCTACGGCTGCGGTACAGGTCATATCCCCAACGGTTCTGTATCTCACCCTGCGTGTACTGATCTTATCCGTGGGTTCTTTCTGGATAAATTCAGACATGGCCACCAGTTGTCCCTCATATTCCAGCACTTCCCTTTCATGGGAAAAATAAATGGAGGGAAGCCCGATCTGTTCCCTTCTGATATAATGCCAGATATCCAACTCGGTCCAGTTACTGATGGGAAATACACGAACATTTTCACCTTTGTGAATCCTTCCGTTATAGGTATTCCATAACTCGGGTCTTTGCAGTTTGGGATCCCATTGTCCGAACTCATCCCTTACAGAAAAGATCCTCTCCTTGGCCCTTGCTTTTTCCTCATCCCTTCTGGCTCCGCCAATACAGGCATCGAATTTGAATTCCTGAATGGTATCCAGCAGGGTATAGGTTTGAAGCGCATTCCGGCTGGCGAATTTCCCCCGGGGCTCTGAAAGATGCTGATCACGGATGGTATCGGCCACATTTCTTACAATCAGTCTCTCACCCGTATCAGCAGCCAATTGATCCCGGAAATCAAGCGCTTCCTGAAAATTGTGTCCGGTATCGATATGCACCAATGGGAAAGGGAATTTTCCCGGACGGAATGCTTTTAATGCCAGGTGAACAAGGGTGATGGAATCTTTGCCGCCACTGAATAACAAGGCAGGTCTTTCAAACTGACCGGCCACTTCCCGCATAATGTGAATGGCTTCCGATTCGAGTTGGTCTAAATGATCTAAATGGTATCTCGACATATTATGAATTGATCTTTTGTTGTGAATGTGCAGATTCGTGAAGTCCGCATTCCTTCTTCGTATTATCCTCCCACCACCAGCGGCCGGCCCTGAAATCCTCACCCGGTCTGATGGCTCGTGTACAGGGTGCGCAACCTATGCTGACAAATCCTTTATCGTGCAAAGGATTATAAGGGATATGGTTTTCGTCGATCGCATTTCTGATCGCATCCGTAGTCCAGTGCAAAAGCGGATGAAACTTCAGGATCTCGTTGGCAGGATCCCATTCCAGTCTTGACAAGTCTTTTCTGGCTGCCGAATGTTCGGCACGTAAACCGGTTACCCAAACATCCTGTCCGGCCAATGCACGTTTCAGCGGCATTACTTTCCGGATATGACAACAGGCTTTCCGGTTTTCTACCGATGTATAAAAAGAATTGGGACCTTCCGCTTCGATCCATTTTTCCAGGGCATCCTGGTCGGGGTAATAGGCTTTTATTTTTGTCTGGTATTTTTCATGGGTACTGCTCCATACCGAATAGGTTTCTGCAAAAAGACGGCCGGTATCCAGCGTGAATAGTTTGATGCCAATCTGGTTTTGTAAAATAGCGTGTGTAATCAACTGGTCTTCCAGGCTAAAGCTGGTAGAAAATGTAACCCTGTCCGGGAATTGGAGGGCTAAGAACCGAAGTGAATCAGTTAGGGAAAGGGGATCCAGTTTTTTTTTCCATTCCTGCAAGTATGTATCCGAAGGAGCTTTCATGTTTGAGATTTTGTTTTGGTTCAATAGGATTCAGGCTACTAAATAAGTAGTCGATTAGCAACAACAACAACCCATGGGTGAAAGCTGATATACCATAACCTATTTATTAGTCTACCTAACTGGTAGGCAAATATAGTCTATCTGTTCAATAGACAATTAAATCCGGCTTAAAAAATCGTAAAAAATGGATACACAATCCTAACCCCTGTTAGCAAAAAAGCCTGAAACGCTTATCAGTAAAGCATTTCAGGCTATCAGGCGATTTGTTAATCAATTTAAAAATCTATCCGGAACGGAGAAGCCGGTAACCCTTCGCTATTGACAAGGTTTACATGGGGCACATTACTCCATCCGTAACGGATATGTATGGGGTTGTGCACAGAAGGATGGGATATCACAACTTTTTTCCCGCTGATACGGGCATCGGCCGGAAAAAATTTACCATCAGGACCGGCAATCGAAAATCCGGTCAGGGGCCCTTCATTGGCTTTGAGTCCGTCACCCATATGGGTAAATTTCAATTCGATGGTTCCGTCAACAATGGTGGCCGAACGGATCATCGGTCCGGAATATTCGATTTTCTCCCCGTAGGCCAATGCCCTGGCAGCCAATGCCAGTCTTTGCCCGACGGGTTGTTTATACGCAGGATGAATATCGGCAGAATCGCCACAATCCGTCGTGACGATCAGTGCTGTTTCCTTTGTGTTTTTGACAACCTGCAACTGGGCATTCCGGATTTCCGGACTCATATCCTTGTGTGGTGCTATCTGTACAATCAGAAAAGGGAAATCTCCTTCATGCCAATCTTTTCGCCAGCCATCAATCAGTGTTGTCAGGGTACTGGCATAGATATCTGCCTTCCCGTTATCGTTTTCACCCTGGTACCAGCAGACCCCCTTGATTGCATAGGGAATCAGGGGATTGATCATGGCATTATACAAACCACCCGGCAATCTTCCTTTGGCCGGATTTTTGGGTGGCACCGGTTTTTTCGGAATGGGTTTATTGTCGTAAGCCGCTTTGGCGGAATCTGCCAGGTACTGGTTATAGCGTGCAGGATATTGGCTGGAAAAGGTTTCGAGTTGTGCAGGAAAATCATGTACGGCCTTATCATAATTGTTCAGGAGTTCAAGCAAAACCGGATTGGTTTCGAGTGCTTCCCTGCTGGCCCAGTGATTTGCCTCTGTTCCACCATAGGCTGAAAACAATATACCGATCGGAACATGGAGATCCTTGTACAGGTCTTTCGCAAAAAAATACCCGACAGCAGAGAAATTACGTACGGTTTCCGGATCACAAACCGTCCATTTGCTTTTCCGGTCTGTCAGTTTTTCTGCAGAGAA
>JAGWTX010000417.1 GCA_028875955.1 Bacteroidota bacterium
TCATCCTGCCAAAGGTTCCCGGCTAAATACAATTATAAATGCTGCCAGACCATCGCAGCCAATACCGCCCCCAGCAAAGGACCCACAATCGGTACCCAGCTATATTTCCAGTCGCTGCCCCCTTTGTTTTTGATGGGCAGGATGGCATGCATGATCCTGGGACCCAGGTCACGGGCGGGATTGATGGCATAACCCGTTGGTCCGCCCAGGCTCAGACCAATACCCAAAACCAGTAAGGCAACCGGCAGTGCATCCAAAGCACCCAAAGAATGCTGTGATTTCGTGATAAAGAGGATTGCCAGGATAAAGACAAACGTCCCGATAAATTCTGAAAGAAAATTATCAAAGGGACTATTGATGGAGGGTGAGGTACAGAATACACCCAGTTTGGTTGCTGCATCTTCGGTGGCATTAAAATGCTGGCGGTAGGCCAACCATACGATCAATGCTCCCAGCATGGCACCTGATAATTGGGCCAGTAAATACATAGGTACCAACGCCCAGTCAAATTTTCCGATACTCGCGAGTGCCAGCGTAACGGCCGGGTTCAGGTGTGCACCGCTTACCGAAGCGGTAGCATATACCCCGACAAAAACAGCAATGGCCCAACCAAAAGTGATGGAGATCAGTCCGCCGTTATTTCCCTTTGTTTTATGAAGAATTACGTTGGCAACTACACCGTCACCCAGGATAATCAGCAGGGCGGTACCGGTCAGTTCGGCAATAAATGGAGACATGCTGCAATCGTTTTATGGGTAAAAGATAGGAAAATTACCGGAGCAAATATTGTTTGGCCAAAGAAGTGAATTGGGCTACCTGAGCCTGTGCCCATTCATCTGACTGTTTCAATTCCTTTTGAAGGAAGGCAGTAACTACTGGCGCCAGTTTACTGGCAATGGCGGCATCCAGGAATAACAGGCGGGTTCTTCTGGCCAGCAAATCTTCGGTAGTCTGGGCCATTTCATACCGGATGGCATAAATGATATCCGCCATGGTATAGGGATAGGGAGCCGCCAGGGGTTCCAGATAGGCGACATCTTCTTTACCGATTTGCGCCAACCTTTCCTTCCGCTCTTCAAAAAAGCCAATCGCAAGATCCCTGGTTACGCAGGGTTTCTTCTCCATTTTCGCTACAAAGACTGCGTTATCCACCGCATCTTCCGCCATCCTGCGATACGTGGTCCACTTACCACCGGTAATGGTCACCAGCCCGCTATGCGCAATCACCAGCGTATGGTCGCGGGATAAGAGAGAACTGTTTCTCGCACCTTTTATCCTGACCAGAGGGCGCAGACCCACATATACCGCTTTCACATCAGAACGCTCAATCCTGTGTTTACCGTATTGATTGATATGGGTCAGGATAAACTGGATTTCCTCTTCCAGGGGTTTGGGTTCAACAGAGACTTTCTCGATGGGTGTATCCGTGGTTCCCAATACCACTTTCCCATGCCAGGGCACCGCAAACAATACACGCCCGTCGGTGGTTTTGGGGATCATCATGGCATCCGTTCCGGGAAAAAAAGAAGCATCCACTACCAGGTGGATACCCTGGGAGGGAAAAACGATGTCGTGTTTTTCAGCATCATCCAGTTGCATAACCGCATCCGTAAAAACGCCCGTTGCATTGATCACAGATCTGGCGGATACGGAAAATGTGGTTCCGGATAAGGTATCCTCCAGCTTCACTCCGTTTATCCGCTCCCCTTGTTTTTCAAATCCGACTGCCTTACAATAGTTCAGCAAAACAGCGCCTTGTCTTTCGGCCGTCATGGCCAGGTCTGTACAAAGCCGGCTATCATCAAACTGGCCATCATAATACAAAACGCCACCGGAAAGATTTTGAGGGTTGATGGCAGACAATCTTTCCATCGTTTTTTTCCTGGACAAAACATGGGTATGTCCCAGTGAAAGTTTGCCGGAGAGAAGGTCATAGACTGATAACCCGATGGCATAATACCATTTCTCCCACCAGCTGTATACCGGGATGATAAAGGGCTGAACGGATGTCAGGTGAGGTGCATTCTTAAGCAAATAACCCCTTTCCCGAAGCGCTTCCCTTACTAATTTGATATTCCCCTGTTGCAGGTACCGCACACCACCATGAACCAGTTTGGTGGAGCGGCTGGAAGTACCTTTTGCAAAATCATATTGTTCCACCAATAAAGTGGTATACCCCCTGGATGCAGCATCCAGTGCAGCCCCCAATCCGGTGGCACCGCCTCCAATGATAACAATATCCCATTCTTTTGTTTCGGACAGTTTTTGCAACATTGAATCTCTCTGCATGAAGGCTGATTTAATTTTTAGCGCATTGGGTGGTTGGCGCATTGGCGCATTGGGTTGACAGGCACATAACTTAGTATATTACTTCAAAACGATAAACAGTTGTCAAAGAAAAATACAAATCTTTGGTTGTTAAATTTTTTTATTAGAAATCAATCCATTGCGCCAATCATGGAGGAGGCGCATTGGGTTTCTTAGAACCGTCATTTCGAATGAAGCGCAGCGTAACGAGAAACCTCACGACTGCTAGCAGTGAGCTAGCTAAGGAGATTTTTAGCTACGTAGCAAAAGTTTTATAAAATAAGCAGTGCTAATCTGGATGGGCTTTCTCACTCGCTTCGCTTCATTCGAAATGACGGTCCTTTTAAAAGCCAAATTGCAGCGAAGCGAAGATCCCGCGAATAGCGGGATGCCAATAGCCAATTCCCAATAACCCAATGCGCCAATGCGCTAATACGCTAATGCGCCGCCCCTACTCCGTCCAGCTAACCGCCGTTTGAATGGCTCTTTTCCAACCGGAGGATAATTCATCGCGGGTTTCTTTTGTCATGGAAGGGGAAAACACTCTTTCCATTTGCCACAATTCTTTTATTTCATGGGTGTCCGACCAATAGCCAACGGCAAGGCCGGCCAGGTAAGCGGCACCCAGTGCAGTGGTCTCCACAACGGTGGGTCTGACTACCTGTGTATTCAACAAATCGCTTTGGAATTGCATCAGCAAATTATTGGCGGTTGCGCCCCCATCCACCCTTAATTCTTTGATGGAGATCCCCGAATCGGCTTC
>JAGWTX010000418.1 GCA_028875955.1 Bacteroidota bacterium
TCATTAAAACCATTCAGATGTCAAAACAGATTATACAGTCAGAGAAAGCACCCGCTCCCATCGGACCCTACAATCAGGCGGTAAAAGCATATGGTATGCTTTACCTGAGTGGTCAGATCGCGCTGGTACCGGAAACAGGTGAACTGGAAACCAGCAACATACAGGCGGAAACACACCAGGTCATGAAAAATCTGTATGCCGTTTTGAGCGAAGCCAAACTGACTTTCGGCCATATCGTAAAAACCACCATTTTTCTGAGCGACATGTCTTTATTTGCCCAGGTGAATGAGATCTATGGATCCTATTTTACCGGCGATTATCCGGCCCGTGAAACCGTAGCCGTTAAGACCCTGCCCAGGAATGTGAATGTAGAAATCAGTGCAATAGCGGTAGTGGATCTATAAAACCTCGGCCCTGTATCTTGTTGTAAATTCTTTCACCTCATCCGGTGCCAATGTAATCAGCAGCATTCCATTGTTAAAATTATCCGGTGGTCCGCTCAGGTTTTCAATGGCCAGGCTATTTCTGTGCGAAGGAATATAGAGTTGCAGTACCGGATAGCTTTTATCGGGTAAAACGGTAATCCTGTATTGCCTATTTTCAAATACACATTTGCCCGTACCTGTTTCTGAAGATAACAGGAAGGAATTATCCAGTTCGATTCCCCGCAGGGAAAGCCCCTTTAGAAACCTGTTGTCTGGGATGGTTTTTCCGGTTGGCAGCAGATCCGCATCATATTCGAGTTGTGTATTGCTGGTAAAACAAAGTGTGCAATCATCAACAGGTCCGCCCAGGGTGAAATAAGGATGCCATCCATCTGCCAGGGGCATTTTCGAAGACCCTGTATTGGTAACACGGGTGGTTACAGACAGTTGCTGCTGTTTTTCCAGCACCCATTGAATCTCCATCGTATACGGAAAGGGAAAACCGGCATCGGTTCCCTGGTAGTCATGCAACAAAGTTACGGAAGCACTTTGTGCATCAGCGTGTGAATGACTGATCGTAAACCCTGCGTCGTAAAGGATGCCATGAATGGCATGCCTGGCAAGAAAAAAGTGTTCGATCTGATAAGTACGGTCTTCAAATACATATTTTCCTTCGCGCATGCGGCAAACAAACGGACTCAGCTTGGTACTGTTAAAGGCTGCGGTAATGTTTTGTCTGGCTTCCCCGGGGGAAGCAAACCCGTCCACCAGGTTTATTCCCCTGTTCCCATTCCGGATCCTGAAGGCATTGAGTAAGCCTCCGAATGGATAGATCTCGGCTTCGGTACCACTCTCCATATCCTGCAGGCGAATCAGTTGATCGCCATTTTTGTCTTCCCTATGTATTTCAAATGCCATAACCCTGCTTTGATCGGGAAAATAAGAAGATTTCAGGAGCTATGCTATTCCAACTAAAAGCTAACGGTTGTTAACCTTTGACCCCAAACCTGTAAATTTGCAAAAGATAAATTCCGAAGATGTCATATACGCCGAAACACAAGGTTAGAATTGTTACTGCAGCCAGTTTATTTGACGGACATGATGCCGCTATCAATATCATGCGCCGGATTCTTCAGGCAAAGGGGGCAGAGATCATCCACCTGGGCCATAACCGAAGTGTAGCCGATATTGTTGAATGTGCGATTGAAGAAGACGTACAGGGTATTGCGATTACCAGTTACCAGGGCGGGCATGTTGAATTTTTTAAATACATGAAAGACCTGCTCGACCAGAACGGTTGCGGGCATATAAAAATATTCGGGGGAGGTGGGGGAACCATCCTTCCGGAAGAGATCCGTGTTTTGCATCTGTATGGGATCACCCGGATCTACAGTCCGGATGATGGCAGAAAGATGGGGCTGGAGGGCATGATTGAAGATGTGGTCAGGCAATGTGATTTTAGTTTGAATGATCCCGGTAACTATGCCAAACCCATGACCCTGGGCGAAGTAAAGGATGTGCGTCAGGTAGCCCGGCAGATCACCCTTGCAGAAAACGGTATTCCCTATACCTTACCGGATACAAAAGCACCCAAAGCAATTATCCCCGTCATCGGTATCACGGGTACGGGTGGGGCGGGCAAAAGTTCTGTAACGGATGAAATTGTCCGCAGATACCTGCATACGTTTACTGATAAAACCATTGCCGTCATATCAGTTGACCCCTCCAAGAAAAAAACCGGCGGTGCTTTGCTGGGTGACAGGATCCGGATGAATTCCATCTCAAATGGAAGGGCCTATATGCGCAGTCTGGCAACAAGGGACGACAATACTGCATTGAGTGCCTATGTACAGGATGCGATCAATATCTGTAAGCATACCGGGTTTGACTGTATCCTGCTTGAATCGGCAGGAGTAGGGCAGAGCGATGCCTCTATTCTGGATTATTGTGATGTGAGTCTGTATGTGATGACACCCGAATATGGTGCCGCATCGCAGCTGGAGAAGATCAATATGCTGGATTATGCGGATGTGGTTTGTATCAACAAATTTGACAAGGCCGGTGCATTGGATGCATTGCATGATGTGCGGAAACAATACAAGCGTAACCACAATCTTTGGGAAGCAAAAGACAGCGACCTGCCCATTATCGGCACCATCGCCGCCCAGTTCAATGATGCGGGTGTAAATACCCTGTTTGAAAAACTGTTTTCTGTTGTACAGGAAAAATGCGGGGTCGATTTTCATTTGCCTGTTTCAGCTGGATCACAAAACGGGAAGGATATTTCCACCACCACGCAATCACAGATCATCCCACCACGACGGGTAAGATACTTATCCGAAATCGCAGAAGCCAATCGCAATTATGCATCCTGGGTAAAAGAACAGTCTGCCATTGCCACAAGACTTTATCAGATACAGGGGTTGATGGATGCATTGCACAAGGGCCATACAGGTGTCAAACATCCCGAAGCAGGTATGCAAACCCTGCAGGAGATGAAAAAGCATTTTGAAAACCAGTTGGACCCGCATTGCAAACAACTCATCAGTCAATGGCCCGACACGGTAAAAAAATACACGGCCGATTTTTTTGAATATGAAGTAAGAAATAAGGTCATCAAACAACCGCTTACTGTTACTTCCCTT
>JAGWTX010000419.1 GCA_028875955.1 Bacteroidota bacterium
CGCCCCCAGAAATTGCCTTCAGCAAAAAGGACTTTTGCCTGGTTCTCAGGAACCCCTTTTTTGGCATATGCCCAGCGACGGGCCAGTTTAATAGCGGTCTCTCCGCCTTCGACCCCGGTATTCATGGGCAGGACCTTGTCATACCCGAAAAAACCGGTAATAAAACGAGAATACTCCCCTAAGAGGTTATTATGAAAAGCCCTTGAAGTCAGCGTTAATTTCTGAGCTTGTGCTATCAGGCTTGCAATAATGCGTGGATGACAATGCCCCTGGTTGACTGCCGAATAACCACTCAGGAAATCATAGTACCGTTTCCCCTCCACATCCCAAAGAAAAACACCTTCTCCTTTTTCAAGTACAACGGGTAAGGGATGGTAATTATGTGCCCCAAATTGGTTTTCCAGGTCCAGATAGGCAGCAGACTTTGCTGACAATGTTTGTGTCATATATAACTTTTTTCAGATAAAATAAATCGATTGCGGACGGGAAGTCCGTGTACAGTTTGACGGGTTGCGAAAAATCAGCAACAAGGATGATCGAGAAAGTCAAGATTCAGACGAAGAAAACGCATAGACCGTTATTGACAGGCAAGTTAGTATTTCAGCTTCATTAAAACGAATAAAATATGGGTAAACCCCTGGTAAGGGTGGATTGACCGGTCTGTAAAAGGGTTCCTGCTAATTTCGCGTTGTTTTTCTTTCCTCAGGGGATACTACCTGATAAACATGCTGCAGTTACCTTATTTTCGCACAAAATAGATTCATTGGCCTTACCAGAAGTTGCAGTTGTTATTTTGAATTACAATGGCAGAAAACATCTTGAAAATTTCCTGCCTTCTGTAATGGCTTCCACCTATGGGAATCTGCGGATCATCGTGGCAGACAATGCATCAACAGACGATTCGCTGGATTTGCTGGAAAAAAAATTCCCTTCTATCGAATTGCTGACGCATCCGGTAAATGAAGGATTTGCGGGTGGGTATAACTGGGCGCTACAACGGGTGCAGTCAGACTATTATGTCTTATTGAATTCCGATGTTTCGGTTTCGCCGGATTGGATAGAACCGGTGATACAGCTGATGGAAAACGATACCCAGATCGCTGCCTGTCAGCCCAAGATACTTTCGTATCATCATCCCGGATTATTTGAATATGCCGGAGCGGCGGGAGGCTGGATCGATACATTGGGATATCCCTTTTCCCGGGGCCGGATTTTTGATGTTTGTGAAGAAGATAAGCGGCAGTATGAAACCACGGAACCTGTTTTCTGGGCATCCGGTGCTTCCTTATTTATCAAAGCGCAGGTGTATCATCAGTTGGGGGGGCTTGATTCGGAATTTTTTGCCCATCAGGAAGAGATCGATCTCTGCTGGCGTATGCAACTGGCCGGTTATCGGATCATGGTTTGTCCAAAATCCGTGGTGTATCATGTGGGTGCCGGTACCTTACCCAGGGGTGGCCGAAAAGTATTTCTGAATTTCCGGAACAACCTGATGATGCTTTGTAAAAACCTCCCTTTACGCGAATTGTGCTGGAAATTACCGGTTCGTTTCGGACTGGATGCCATTTCTGCCTGGAAGGGGCTGTTGACGGGGGATTTTGCTTTTTTCAAAGCCATTTGTCTGGCACATATTGCCGTGATCCGTTATGTTTTTTCCAAAAAATATATCAGAACCAGGGCTGTAAAACCGCTGAAAGAACTGCAGGGTGTATATAGTGGTTCGGTTGTCTGGCAGTATTTTATCAGACATCACAATCGTTTTCAGGAAATTATTCAAAAGAAGACAGGATAATTTGATTGTGTCCCTTATTTTTGCAAAGTAACTAACCATTATGGCAAACGAAATCATAGAAAATAACGAGAAAGATTTTACCCATAGCTGGGTCAATTCATCCAGATTCCTGTTTTATCTCCAGGTATTTTGTGTTCTTGCATTTGTATTAGGCGGCTGCTACCGTTTGTATAACCAGCGTTATAAAGGCCATCCGACCGTAGAAGTACAGTCAAGTTCAGAGTATAAGCCAGTTTACAAGTAAAAATTGCAAGAAAAATTTTGTCAGGAACCTGGGATGGTTATTTTTGCACTCCTTAAATCAGTTCTTACAAATACAACGCGAAAGTAGCTCATTTGGTAGAGCACGACCTTGCCAAGGTCGGGGTGGCCGGTTCGAGCCCGGTCTTTCGCTCTAGTCCCGTCCCGCCAGTGGCGGACGGGCTTTTTTTTGGGAAATATCCCAATCGGGCAAGCCCTGGTGGTGGAACTGGTAGACACGCAGGACTTAAAATCCTGTTCGCCGCAACGCGAGTGCGGGTTCAATTCCCGCCTGGGGCACATCGTAAGATTAGAAACCCTTGAATGTGAAAACTTTCAGGGGTTTTTTGTTGTCTGGGAGATTGATATGTGATTCAAGGTTTGAAATAGTCAGATCAGAAGGAATGCAAAAGAAATCCGGTGAAACAAAAGGGTTGGAGAATCCTGGATCACAGTGTTTGGAAACCGCAATCGGAATCATTATATTGTAAGGAATACATCCTTTCCCAATGAAAATAATGAATAAAATAACCTTTTCACAAACAGTAATTGTAATGGTCATATTGATTTTGACCGGCAGTTATTTATTATTTCCAAAAGAACAGAAGTCGGAGTTCTTTTATCTTGTTTTTATAACCATTGTCATCAGTGGAGCGGGTGGTCAGTTTGTGAATTACATCTTTAAAAAAATAGCCTCTAAAATTCACCCCAAAAATCCGTTAATGGATGATAAGTGATTGACCAAAATTCATGGCAGGCAATTGGTCCGGAATCGACTTCAGGATGGGCGTAACTACGTAATTGGTTTATTTAAAAAACCGGTAAAACAATATCTCCAAAAATCAGGATAATAGATTCTGTCTCGCCAGAAACTCCAGCTTTTCATTGGCATCCAGGAGTTTTTCTGTGAGTTCTTTGTTTTTTTGCCTCAGATCATACACTTCATAGGATTTGAGGATGGTGTTTTTGACTTCTTCCTCATTCCAGGGTTTGGTTAGATATTTATAAACCTGACCGAGATTTATGGCATCAATCA
>JAGWTX010000420.1 GCA_028875955.1 Bacteroidota bacterium
ATCATAACTGGGTTTCCGGACCTCATCCTCACTCAGGCGGATTCCTGTTTTCTCGAGAAATGACAGATCGGGTTGGTAGCCTGTCATGGCAATGACCCTTTCATTGGGCAAGGTGATCAGGCCTTCCGGGGTATTGATATCCACTTCCGTTTCCCGGATTTCTGCAACCGTCGAATGGAAATAGGCTTTGATCGACCCTTCCCTGATCCGGTTGACAATATCGGGTCTTGCCCAATATTTTACCCGTTCCCCGATATCCCCCTCACGGATCACCATGGTCACTTTGGCACCCTTGCGCCAGGTTTCCAGCGCCGCATCCACCGCAGAATTATTGGCACCCACCACCAGCACTTCCTGAAAGGCATAAAAATGAGGGTCATTGTAATAGTGTGTGACTTTTGGCAAATCCTCCCCCTTTACATTCAAAAGAAAGGGAATACCATAAAAACCGGTTGCCAGAACAATATTAGCTGTCTGGTACACGGATTTGGGAGTGGTTACGCTGTAAACGGCTTCCTTTCTTTCAATCTTCAGCACTTCTTCAAACAGTTTTATATCCAGACCCGCAGAAACGGCCACCCTCCGATAATATTCCAGGGCTTCATTCCGGGTGGGTTTGGCATTATTGCTCACAAAAGGGATATTGCCTATTTCCAGTCTTTCAGAAGTGGAAAAAAAAGTCATGTTCACCGGGTAATGATACAGGGAATTGACCAGACAGCCTTTTTCCAGGATCAGGTAACGCAACCCCCTGGCTTTTGCCTGAAGACCGCAGGCCAGTCCGATAGGACCCGCCCCAACAATGATAAGGTCATAGTTTTTTTCCAAAAGACTTATTTGTGAATTTCACTGGTGAAATGAAACTGGATATCCGGGTTATTGGTTATTTCTGTATTCAAAAACCATTCGCTCTGGGCGAGATAGACGGGATGACCATCCTTGTCCTCTGCCGAATTCTGCTGTTTGAACCGGAGAAAATCCGCCAGCTTTTTCTCATCCTTGCTTGTCAGCCAGCAGGCTTTGTAAAAGGGCAGTGACCTGAACTCACAGGCCGCCCCATATTCCTGTAACAAACGGTACTGAATTACTTCAAACTGAAGCTCCCCTACACAACCGATGATCTTCTTATTGCCCCCGAACTGGGTAAACAACTGCGCCACGCCCTCATCGGTCAATTGGCTGATTCCTTTTTCCAACTGCTTGGTTTTCATTGGATCTTTATTCACCAACTCTTTAAAAATTTCAGGTGAAAAAGTAGGTATGCCTGAAAAATAAAAGTTTTCACCTTCCGTCAGTGTATCACCTATTTTAAAATTGCCTGTATCAAAAAGACCCACCACATCGCCGGCATAGGCATCATCGATGATGTCTTTGCTGCGGGCCATAAAGCTATAGGGATTGCTAAAACGGATGTCCTTATCCAGGCGTACATGGTGGTAATATTTGTTTCTTTCGAACCTGCCGCTGCAGACACGCATGAACGCGATCCGGTCCCTGTGTTTGGGGTCCAGGTTAGCATGGATCTTAAAGATAAAACCGCTAAACTTATCCTCTCCCACATCCACCGTCCGGGTGGAAGTTTCCCGGCTTCTGGGCACAGGTGCGATCCGGATAAAGGTATCCAGCATTTCTTTTACACCGAAATTGTTGACCGCACTTCCGAAGAATACGGGTGCAATCCTGCCGGAGAGATATTGAGCAGGGTCCAGATCTCCGTAAACCCCATCGATCAGTTCCACATCTTCCCTTAACTGGGCCGCATCCCTTTCTCCAATCTTCTCATCCAGGAGCTTGTCGGACAGATCACTGATGCCGATCACGTCTTCATCATCTGCTTTTGTGCTGGCTGTGAACAAACGGAGACTTTTGTTATCCAGGTTATATACACCTTTGAATTCCTTACCACTGTTGATGGGCCAGGTCATGGGGTGCAGTGAAATATGGAGCTCGTTCTCGATCTCTTCCAGCAGGTCAAAGCGGTTTTTACCATCCCGGTCCATCTTATTGATAAAAACGATCACGGGGGTATCCCGCATCCGGCAGACTTCCATCAATCGCCTGGTCTGGGCCTCCACCCCGTTTACACTGTCGATAACCAGAATCACACTATCCACCGCAGTCAGGGTCCGGTAAGTGTCTTCCGCAAAATCCTTGTGACCGGGGGTATCCAGCAGGTTGATCAGCGTGTCGCGGTATTCAAAAGTCATTACGGAAGTAGCCACAGAGATACCCCGTTGTCTTTCGATTTCCATGAAATCGCTGGTCGCATGTTTTTTGATCTTATTGCTTTTTACCGCACCCGCCACCTGAATCGCACCTCCAAACAGCAATAATTTTTCTGTCAGGGTTGTTTTTCCGGCATCCGGGTGAGAGATGATGGCAAATGTTTTTCTCCTGTTGATTTCCTTCTCAAATTTCATAACGGCGCAAAGGTAAGGAGTTAGAGGTTTGGAGTCCCGCTATTCGCGGGATCTTCGCTTCGCTGCGATTTGGGGTTGATGTATGGATTGCTGAAATAAAATAGGGTTCACCGGATGGTAAAATAAATGAACCCACAATTCTGCAGGGGGGGCTGGAACTTCCTTGAAATGGTTTAATAGGTTATTTGTATTACAGAAGTCTTCCCGTCCTTAACCGTTACAATCCATAACTGGTTATAGACGGATTCATCGAGAGGGGGATAGCGGTTTTCGTGGATCAATAAATTGACCAGGGCCGGGGTGGTATTGGAATGTCCTGCTACAACAATGGTTTTCCCTGACAGCGCCAAAAGCTCTTTTGAAAACTGCTCAAGTTGTTTAGGATCATAGGATTCTATGGGTTGATGGAACTTTTCAGCCAGAGGAGTAACGGTTGACCGGGTTCTGAGATAAGGGGTGGAATAGATCCTGTCTGGTGTATAAGCATGCAGTACTTTGATGAGACTTTCGGCCCTTTTCCTACCCAGCCGGGTTAAGGGCGGGTCGGCATTCATCCGGGTGGCACCTGGCTGACTGGTGTCTTTTTCTGCATGACGCAACAAAATATAGGTACTGGTCTGTGCCTGTAAATG
>JAGWTX010000421.1 GCA_028875955.1 Bacteroidota bacterium
TTCCACATCATTAAAGGATTGCACCAGTTTACTGAACCCCGCACCATAAAAGATATTATCACCCAGTATCAGCGCCACCTTATCCTGACCGATAAAAGATGCCCCGATCACAAAAGCCTGCGCAAGACCATTGGGCACTTCCTGCACCGCATATTCAAAACGACAACCGATCTCGGAACCATCCCCCAGCAGCCGTCTGAACTGGGAGGAGTCTTCCGGTGTGGTGATGATCAATATTTCGTTGATACCCGCCAGCATCAATACAGATAGCGGATAATAGATCATCGGTTTATCATATACCGGCATCAATTGTTTGCTGATACCCTTGGTAATGGGATACAACCGGGTACCGGAACCACCTGCCAGAATTATTCCTTTCATGGGTATTTATTTGTGTTATTCCAAATCCAACATTAGTTGGAAAGCTCTTTAAAAAAGGGCAGACTTTTGTCTTTCTCCGATAAGATGATCTCCTCTGCCGGGATCCCCCAGTCAATGGCAAGATCGGGATCATTGTACATGATTCCGCCCTCAGATTCCTTATGGTAAAAATTGTCCACTTTGTAAAAGAAAACGGCCGTCTCACTCAACACCACGAATCCGTGTGCAAACCCCCTGGGTACAAATAACTGGGTATGGGAATCTTCGGATAATTCAATGGATAAATGCTGACCAAAACTGGGAGAATCTTTCCGCAGATCCACCACCACATCCAGCACCTTCCCCTTCAATACCCTGACCAGTTTTGCCTGGGCATGCTCCCCTTTCTGATAGTGTAGCCCCCTCAGTACGCCTCTTTGCGACATGGACTGGTTATCCTGTACAAAATCCAGATTCAGGCCCGTCAGTTCCCGGAAAGTGTTTTTATTAAAGCTCTCAAAAAAATAACCCCGGTTGTCTCCCAGGAATGTATCGTGGATCAGCCAGCAATCGGCCAGACTCGTTTTTTCAACTTGCATATTTATCGGTTCTCGTACATGGATTCATAATAATGCTGATAAGCGCCACTGGTTACATGTTCCAGCCATTCGTTGTTATTCAGGTACCAGTCGATGGTTTCATCCAACCCTTCTTCAAAAGTAACTGAAGGTTTCCAGCCCAGTTCCCGGTTGAGTTTGGTGGCATCAATGGCATAACGCCTATCATGGCCCGGCCTGTCTTTGATATAAGTGATCATTGCTTCACTTTCCCCCTGTTTTCTTCCCAGTTTCTGATCCATCAGTTTACAAAGCAGTTTGACCAGATCGATGTTTTTCCATTCATTAAAACCGCCGATATTATAGGTTTCCCCCACGTTTCCCTGGTGAAAGATCAGGTCAATGGCCCGGGCATGGTCTTTTACATAGAGCCAGTCGCGGGTATAAAGGCCATCCCCATATACCGGCAGCGGTTTGCGCTGAAGGATGTTATGGATAAAAAGCGGTATGAGTTTTTCCGGGAAATGATAGGGGCCATAATTGTTGGAACAATTGGATACCACCGTATGCATGTGATAGGTCTCATGGTAAGCCCGCACAAAATGATCGGAAGCGGCTTTGCTGGCTGAATAGGGTGAGTTGGGCGCATAGGCCGTTGTTTCGGTAAACAAACCCTTTTCGCCCAGGCTGCCATATACTTCATCGGTGGAGATATGATAGAACCGGTGTTTTGCATAATCGGCCGCCCAGTGTTTGCGGGCCGTATTCAGCAGGTTTACGGTTCCCACGATATTGGTATAGACAAAATCAAGGGGTGAAACGATGGACCGGTCTACATGCGACTCGGCTGCCAGGTGGATCACATCGGTGATGCCATATTCCGTAAACAGCTGATCAAGCCTGTCGGCATCCAGTATATTGGCTTTGACAAAACGGTAATTGGGTCTGGATGCGATATCAGCCAGGTTTTCCAGGTTACCCGCATAGGTAAGGGCATCCAGGTTCACGATCGTATAGCCGGGATAATTGTTCACAAAAAGACGGACCACATGTGAGCCGATAAAGCCTGCCCCGCCGGTAATGAGGATCTGTTTAGCCATAAAAACCAGAATGGTTTAATTGCCTGCAAAGTAACAAATATAAAGAGCCAAATACCAGAAAGAAACGTGAAAGCCGTCTGAAATTCAGCGATTAATTCCATATGTATTCTATGCTTTAGTGCTTATCTTCATTATCCAATCTTTTCGTATGAAGGAACGTTATTATTCGCTGGATGTATTCAGGGGTGCCACGGTGGCACTCATGATCATGGTAAATAATCCGGGTAGCTGGGCACATATCTATGCACCACTGGATCATGCAAAATGGCATGGATGCACACCCACCGACCTGGTATTCCCCTTTTTCCTTTTTGCCGTGGGAAATGCCATGGCTTTTGTCATGCCCCGTTTTGAACAGGCCGGGCCATCCGCTTTCTGGAAAAAAGTCATCAAAAGAACCTTACTCATTTTCGCCATTGGCCTGTTTCTGAACTGGAGCCCATTTGTAAAATGGGATGGTGATCAGCTGGTGGGAAAAGCCTGGGAAAATATCCGCATATTCGGTGTGTTACAAAGGATTGCCGTAGCCTATTTCTTTGCCTCTGTGATTGTCTTTTATGCCAAAACAAGAGGGGCATTCGTTATCAGCGGTATTATCTTACTCGCCTATTGGTTTATCTGTCTTACGGCAGGCAGCCCGGGTGACCCCTATAGTTTATCGGGTTGGTTTGGAACGAATGTAGACATCAGCATCCTCGGTGCTTCGCATATGTATAAAGGGGAAGGTGTCGTATTTGATCCCGAAGGGATTGCCAGCAGCGGCGCTCCCATTGTGCAGGTGATCTTTGGTTTTTTTGTGGGACAATATATCCAGCAAAAAGGCAAGAACTATGAAATGCTGTCAAATTTATTTGTCGCAGGTATCATTTTACTTTTCACCGGTTATTGCTGGGATATGGTTTTCCCGGTTAATAAGAAAATCTGGACCAGCAGCTATGTACTGTATACAACCGGACTGGCTATCCTGGCACTGGGAACCCTGATTTACCTGATTGAGTTTAAAAATAACAAAGGGGCCTGGAGCAGGTT
>JAGWTX010000422.1 GCA_028875955.1 Bacteroidota bacterium
GTGATCGAAGGATCCAGGTAATACAACTGGGAAGAGGTATTGCCCGGATAGGGTGGCGTGTATCGAAGCGAATCATTGACCGGTGCAGACAAACGCAGCGTATAGGCTGAATCTTTCCTGGTCACAATACCCTGTACATACCTGCTCAGGTCGAATGTATAGGAAGCCACTTTATCATATCCGTTGATGGATTTATAGGACAGATAGCCCCCAAAACTTGTTGTATTGGGACCGTTACTGCCGATAAAGAAATCGTTGGGTATGTTCCTGAGGGTTTTGATGGATGAATCATAATGGCTTAAGAAGAGGAACCTCGGCGGCAACATCTGGGTTTCCGTGGTGGTCAGCCGGGCGTCATCCGGGACTTGTTCCACGATCAGTTCGGCCCGGTGGATGATGCGGTTGGACAGGTTCTGCAATCCGGGGATTTTGATCCTGACATAGGTACCCGGTGCTGTCTGCACATATACCAGCGAATCCGGTTTGGAAGTGGTGGTCAGGTGACTGGCCATTTCGCTACCGGAACGGTCGCGGGTGATGATATTGGCATTACCGCTATAGGTAGTATTGTATTTAAAATAGGAAACCGAAGTATCCCGCCGGGTTGCGCCGGTGGAACTGGTGCTGTAATAAAGCGCAAACTTGGAATTGGTATCGTTGAGGTTGAATTTCAGTAAGGCATTGGCCGGTGAAGATGCATCGGCGGTTACGCCAAAACCCGCAAAATAGGTTCGGAAAGCCGAATCTGACTGATAGGCGTTGGAGGAATCATAGGTTTTGAGGAAACGGGTGGCAAAACTGTTGTTGAGCCGGATCCGAAGCTGGTTGACGGAATTTTCAAAACGGTTATTTACCGAATCGGATAAGCGACGGATATCAACGGTAACAGGGTTTGCGATTTCAGCACCCAGTTTTACCGGAAATACAGAAGGATAATTGGAGGGATAATTGACTGCCTGTTGCAGTGGTGTGTTTTTATCTATCTCAAACACATGTAACCGCAAAGGAGCGGTGGAGTCGCCATAGGATCCGTGGTAACTGAGGATCAGCACCGCCGAATCGATCACCAGGCTGTCTTTCACACCAGCAGGTTGAAAAGGATAGCTCCCGGGCTGCATTTCAAAATACATGGAAGCCTGTGTTTTTCCGAAAAGGGGGTCATTGGTGATGGCACCCAGTACCTGGTTATTGCTTTTATAGACCCGCATGGAATCGGGATCATCAAAATTGTCGGTAATTACATCCAGCAGGGTATCCATGGTGGTTACACCGTCAATAGGTGGCAGTAAACCCGCTCCCAGTTCTGTGGAAGTGATGCGCGTACAGGCTGAAAAAAAAACGATGGAAAGTATACCCAAAAAGATGCTTCTACGCAGCGTAAAAAATGAATGCATGTGTTAGTAATTACTTGCCCGCAAGGTCGTTGTACAATTCTAAATACTCTGTTAAATCAGAATCCCATCCCTTGAAAGGAACTACCTTCTTTCCTTTCACTTTTCCAAACTCATCCACCAGTTTCTTATCGATCTTATCCGCCCCGAAAGTAATGGCATCTGCAAAACTGGCTCCGCCCCTGAACATGGCTGTATTGTTGCCATCTTTGAATGCATCCAGGTCTTTTTCCTTTACGTTTCCGTTGATGATGGCTTTCTGCACGAAATCAGCACCCAGTTTTTCGGTAAATGTGTTGGCACCGATCGTGTATACTACCTTACTGTTACCAAAAACCGGTTCTTTCTTATAAGCGGTCTTGATATAGGCAGGGATCAGCCCCGTCATCCATCCGCTGCACTGGATGATGTCCGGAGGCCATCCGAATTTTTTTACGGTTTCCAGCGCACCCTTGCAGAAAAATACGGTTCGCAGGATATTGTCATCAAACCAGGTCTCTTCATCATCATGAAACACCTGTTTTCGTTTGAAAAAGTCTTCATTTTCCAGGAAATACACCTGCAAGCGTGCATTGGGCAGGGAAGCTACCTTGATCTGTAATGGGTAGTCGTCATTATCCACGGATACATTGATACCCGATAAACGAACCACTTCATGCAGCCGATGTCTTCTCTCATTGATAACGCCAAAGCGGGGCATGATACACCTCACCTCCAAACCACTATCATTACTTTTAATGGCCAATCTGTTGATCACCTCAGCAAATTCAGTCAGTTCCAGATAAGGAGACATTTCAGTAGCAATGAATAAAATTCTTTTCTTTGTTGACATTAGTAAGTGAATTTTAGCACGATGCTTGAAAATGAGTTGGCAAAGGTACGATAAAATACCGCTATACGCAACTATAATCAAAGGTCTGCCCAAACCCTGCCCCTATGATCCTGTATAAAAAAGCAACGGAGATCCGCCAGATTCTTTCGGAAAAATCGGTTTCGGGACAAACCATTGGGTTTGTTCCCACCATGGGCGCCCTGCATGAGGGCCACCTGGAACTGATCAAACATAGTAAATTAAATAATAATATAACAATAAGCAGTATTTTTGTCAATCCCACCCAATTCAATGATCCGAAAGACTTTGAAAAATACCCGGTAACCCTGGATCAGGATCTCTATCTGCTGGAAAAAGCGGGTTGCGACCTGGTTTTTCTGCCATCGGTTTCAGAAATCTATCCCCTGGGAACCCAACTTACGCATTCCTATGAACTGGGGTATCTGGAAACAACACTGGAGGGTAAATACCGGCCCGGTCATTTCCAGGGTGTCTGCCAGGTGGTTCACAGGTTACTGGATATCGTTCAGCCGGATACCCTGTACCTGGGCCAGAAAGATTACCAGCAATCATTGGTGATCGAAAAACTCATCACC
Organism: Bacteroidota bacterium; assembly: GCA_028875955.1. GTDB lineage: Bacteria > Bacteroidota > Bacteroidia > Chitinophagales > Chitinophagaceae > Sediminibacterium. Next base: position 2,820 of record JAGWTX010000422.1, read on the forward strand.
CAGCTACCCTATCCTATCCGGATCCACGTGGTTCCCACTTTCCGGGATGCATCCGGACTGGCACTCAGCAGCCGTAACCTGCGACTGACGGAACCACAAAAAATGGCTGCCACCGGCTTATACCGATCTTTGGTTTTTTTAAAAGAGAACCTGGCACCGGGCGACTTGCAGCCCTTACTAACCCGGGCTAAGACCCTCATAACCGAAGCGGGTTTTTCAGCGA
>JAGWTX010000423.1 GCA_028875955.1 Bacteroidota bacterium
GATCCCAGGTTGGAAACGATTTTGTTGGGCGACCCGTACCGGTTAAACCAGATCTTGTTGAACCTGATCAGCAATGCCATAAAATTTACGCCTAAGGGCCAGGTAAACATCTCCTGTCATGTTCTGGAAAACAACCCCTCTTCCCAGAAAATCGAGATCACCGTTTCTGATACCGGCATTGGCATGGATGAGGATTTTATGAATAATCTTTTTGAGAAATTTATCCAGGAAGACAGTTCCTACACCCGCAAATTCGGCGGTACCGGACTGGGTATGAGCATCTGCAAATACATGATCGACCTGATGGGGGGTGAAATCCATGTAACCAGTAAAAAAGGGGTCGGAACTTCTGTTTCCTGTATCATAACCTTTGAGAAAGGTACCGTTGCCGATCTGCCGCAGGAAGACTTTATAAAAGTAAACACGAATATTTTAGCCGGGAAAAAGATCCTGGTGACGGATGACAATGAAATGAACCGCCTGGTGGCCACCACCATCCTCAAGAATTATGGCGCATTCATCACAGAAGCACAAAACGGGCTGGAAGCGATCGAAAAAATAAAGCAAACTGAATTTGATATTATCCTGATGGATATACAGATGCCGGTAATGGATGGCATGGAAGCCACCCAGATCATCCGGCAATCGATCAATCAGAAAATCCCCATCATCGCGCTTACCGCATTTGCCATCAAGGGAGACAATGTCAAGTTTTTAGAAGCCGGGTTAAACGACTATCTGTCCAAACCCTTTGAAGAACATCACTTGCTGGATGTGATTTGCGGGTGGCTGGGAAAAACAACCCCGACCCCGGATACCAAGCAACCAATTGTGACAACTCCTTCAGCGGGATACGATCTGAGTAAACTGGAAGCCATGTCGCGGGGAGACCGGGTATTCATAGAAAAAATGAAACATTTATTTATTCAGCAGGCAAACAAATCCATGGAAGAATTCAGGGAAGCCTATGCAGCAGATGATTTTGACAGGATAAAACAGATAGCCCACCGGATAAAACCCACGATTGATAGCATGTGTATCGAGGCTTTGAAAAAAGAGATCCGGGAGATCGAATCATCCGCTGTCGAATATGGCAAGTCTGAAAAACTTTCCGCCCTGCTCAAACATTTTGACACGGTGATCATGCAGGTGATCGATCATCTTACCGGGACGCTCTCCGATAATCCTCCAGCCTGATACCTGATATTATATTTAATAACGCATTACCACCATTTGTGATTGGCAAATGGGGCAATGGTACCCTGAAGATCAGATAACGGGCAATATCTTGACCTGCTATTTATTTAGCTGCGATTCTTACCCCCTTTGATGTGGGTCCTGCACAATTGAAATCATCTCTTCCAACCTTCCCGCCGTTGTTGGTCGCCTGACCATCAACCCGCAATTTCTTTCTTCAGAATACCCTTCGTAGTTGTTGGTCGCCTGACCAACAACCGCATTTTCTTTCTTCAGCATTCCCTGAAACTAATATTCCTGCCGTTGTTGGTCGCCCGACCAACAACCCGCAATTTCTTACTTCAGAATACCCTGAATCTATCATTAATAGACTTGAGACAAACCCTTATACCCTATCTTCTGAGTATCTTAAATGCCATATTCCTCCCCATTCCCTGCATGATGGCAAGATTGATCCAGGACAGGGCGAATTTTTCCAGGAGTGCAACCTTGTCAGACTTACCGAAATCTATACAGTCACCAAAACCCGCATCCAGGGCCAATTGCCGGGCAACAGCATTGGCCTTGTCGCTATCTCCTGCCATGAACATATCAATGGCAATCCCATCATAGTCGGGGTTCAGCATATTTTCAAACCCGGTCGTATTAAAACATTTAACCACTTCGGCCTTTGTCCTGTCGGTCAATGCATGATAAACCGTTGCATAGGGTTCAGGATTCTTCCCCACCGAATTGGTTGCATCGATGATGATCTTTCCAGCAACATTCCCCAAATTCTCCAGTATATCAAAAATAACCGTAGGTGGTGTTGCAATAACGACCACTTCAGACTTTGCCACGGCTTCCGGTACAGAAAATGCCATTGTATTTGCATTCTGGAGCAGTGCTTTGCCTTTGAAATCTGAGACGTCCTGTACCCCCAACAATATTTCATGTCCTTTTTGAGACCAATTGGTGGCCAAAGCCCCACCTACGTTTCCTGTTCCGATTATTGCAATTTTCATAGGGTGTGTTTTATAAACTAAGTGAATCGATCATCATCCAAGCATTTCCGTTTCAACGGTTATTGCAGGAACCCATTCAGGGTTTTCATCTTATTTGTTTTGAATCTGTTCCAAGCCGGATCATCTGATGCTATTGAGGATCTGTACAAATTTATCGGGCATTACCACAAAGGGCAGATGTGAAGTGGGCAGTTCATACACTTTTTTTACGGTTCCGTTTGCTTTCACCATTTGCTGCTGCAAATCAAATGGAATCACTTCATCCTTTGTGGTTGCAATATAATATTTGGGTACTGCTGCAAATTTTGCGCCAAGGGTTACTTTGTCATTGAGGGCTTTGACAGGTTCTGCCCGGTGGTATTTGAGCAGGATGTCCTTCATGGCATCGCTGCAATCTGCACAAATATGATCATGAACGACATCCTTTTGAATGGTAGCCAGTGAAAAATCCTTCGAAAACTGTAAGGCGGGGCCGATCTTGCTGGTCACATCTTTTTTGGAAAGATCAATTACCGATTCCCCGTTTTTGGGGAGATAGGCGGCAACATATACCAGCTTCTCTATTTTCTGCGGGATATTTTCCGCCACCTGGGAAATGATTTCCCCGGCCATGGAATGGCCCACCAGGATCACTTTCCCTTTTTGAAGATTGATCGCCTTTGTTACGGTATTCACATAATCAGCCAAACCGATCCCCGAACCGTTGGTATCATCAGCACCATGCGCAGGGAGATTTACCACGACCACATTGGCATGAATGGCCAGCTCATTCCTGACAAAGCCCCAGGCGCTTTCGTCACTCCAGGCACCATGCACCAATACATAAGTGGGATA
>JAGWTX010000424.1 GCA_028875955.1 Bacteroidota bacterium
CACCAGACCGATTATAAGATCACCAGTACCAAAACACCATTTTCCATCAATCCCAAAGCCAATGTGGCCAAAGAGATCTTCCGGGCATTCCGGGATAAGGGATTTATGACGGGGGCTTATTTTTCCAAACCCGACTGGAACAACAATGATTACTGGTGGCGCTATTTCCCGCCCAAGAGCCGGAATCCTTCCTATGACCCCAAAAAATATCCCGAGAAGTGGAAGGCATTCCAGCAATTCACTTACAAACAGATTGAAGAACTCATGTCTGAATATGGCAGGATGGATATTCTCTGGCTCGATGGCGGATGGGTTAGGCCCTACTCCAGCATCGACACTTCCGTTGAATGGCAACGCAGCATTCCTTTTGACCAGGATATCAATATGCCCAGGATTGCAGCGATGGCAAGGGCACATCAACCAGGACTACTCGTAGTGGACAGGACCGTGCATGGTGAGTATGAAAATTATGTAACACCGGAACAACAGATCCCTGCCACTTATCTTCCCTATCCCTGGGAAAGCTGTATCACATTGGGTAATTCCTGGTCCTATGTGCCAAACGACAAATACAAATCGTCAAGGAAGATCATCCATATGCTAACCGACATCATCAGCAAAAACGGGAACCTGTTGCTGAATATCGGACCCGGGCCTGATGGCGAATGGGATCCTGCCGCGTATGCAAGGCTGGAAGAGATCGGAAAATGGATGAAAGTGAACCAGGAAGCCGTATATGATACGGAAGCCGATCCCGGTTTGCCCAAACAGGGTGCCTGGGTTTTCACCAGAAAAGGAAATACCGTGTATGCCATATACCAGGTTGCCGAAAACGAATCCTTATCCGGCAAATTCACTCTTACCGTACCAGCATTGCAGGAATATAAACATATCAGGTTGCTGGGTAGTGATGAACCCATCCGGTTACAACACAAAAAAGGGGGTATACAATTCCAGGTAGACCCCAAAAGCCTTTTGAATGGTTCGGAAGCATGGGTATTTGCCATTTCCCAATAATTACTTTTGAAAAGTTCTCAACTTTTCAAAAGTTTGGGGTTGGGTAAGTAACTACCTTTGGTTCTTAATCTGTCATTATGAAGTACCCCCTGCTTATCGTATCCTCCTGTCTGCTTTTCCTGGCTTGCCAGGAATCTACATCCCCGAACCACAGTCCCGGTTCTACTGCTTTTTCGACAGAAGGAAAAAAAGGAATCGTGTATACCACTGCGGATAGCACAGCTTACCGGATCTCACCTACCGATACGCTTGTATTTACAGATAAGCCTCAACCCCTGGAAAACGAGGTTACGGTTTTTGTTGACCCAAAACAGGAATACCAGTCTTTTTTCGGTGTGGGAGGGGCATTGACGGATGCTTCTGCCGAAACTTTTTACAAACTACCCAAAGCTGCACAAACTACCCTGCTGAAAGCATATTTTGATCAGAAAGAAGGCATCGGCTATACGCTGGCACGCACCAATATCAGCAGTTGTGATTTTAGCAGTGACACTTATCATTATATAAAAGATCAGGACAGCAGTCTTTCTTCCTTTACGATTGAGCACGACAGAAAATATAAAATTCCATTTATCAAAGAAGCAACGGCTGCTGCGGGTGGTAAACTTACCCTGTATGCCAGTCCCTGGAGCCCGCCCGCTTTTATGAAAACCAATAACGATGTACTGCATGGCGGACATCTGAAACCATCCTATTATGCCAGTTGGGCGATGTATTATACAAAATTCATCAAAGCCTATGAAAAGGAAGGGATTCCGGTTTGGGGTATTACCATTCAGAACGAACCCATGGCTACCCAGCGCTGGGAATCCTGCATCTATACAGCAGAAGAAGAAAGGGATTTCCTGAAAAACCAGTTAGGACCAACCCTGCAGAAAGAAGGATTGGGTAATGTGAAGATCATTGGCTGGGATCATAACCGCGATCTGCTGTATCAGAGAGCCAGCACGTTATTACAGGATCCGGAAGCGGCAAAATACTTATGGGGCATCGGTTTTCATTGGTACGAAACCTGGAGTGGCGGGCAACCGATGTACGACAATGTGAAATTGGTTCATGAAGCATTTCCTGACAAGAACCTCTTGTTTACCGAAGGTTGTGCCGAAAAATTTGATCAGTCAAAAATGCACAGCTGGCAACTCGGTGAAAAATATGGTGCGAACATGATCCATGATTTCAATAATGGCATGACAGGTTTTACCGACTGGAATATATTACTGGATGACAAGGGCGGACCCAACCATGTGGGCAATTTTTGTTTCGCACCCATACACGCCAATCTGCAGAGTGGAGAGTTGATTTTCACCAATGCGTACTATTATATCGGTCAGTTCTCCAAATTCATACAACCCGGCGCACATAGGATTACGAGCAGTGCCAGCCGCAGCCAGTTACTGACCACGGCATTCAGAAATCCGGATGGTAAACTGGTGGTGATTGTGATGAATGATAGCAATCAGAAAACACCTTACCAGATCTGGATCAAAGGGAAGGCGGCTTCTTTGGTTTCGTTACCGCATTCGATTGCAACATTGGTGTTATAAGAATCATTGCATTCACAACCAACAGATTTTTCAATGTGAAATATTTTTTCACCGCAGAGGCGGAGAGAAGGGGAGAATACGCAGAGGCATATTTATATAAGAATCAAAAAACGGCATATCAAACAAAAAGGCCACTGCAAGCAGTGACCTTTTTCATTACCGGGGGGAGCAGTAATTATCCAAAAACTATTTTTTATGTTTATTGAGTACATAACTGGTTCCGTAGGGATAGCGTTGTGGCCTTGATAATAATTTGTTGGCTTCATGATTATCCTTAAACTGTTCTTTCACCGGATCCCAGTATAATTTCTGTTTGGGGAATTTCATGGAAGCATGGGCGATCAGACAGGCACTGCAGGAGCGGTGTGCCACTTCAATCGGGCTGATATTCGGTTTTTTATTCTGGATACATTCGAGCCAGTTACGGTGCTGTTCAGGGCTTTCATACAAGTGCACATCATTGGG